>JAKURS010000054.1 GCA_022449705.1 Candidatus Poseidoniia archaeon
CCCTTCGTATCGATGGAGAGCGTGGAGGGATAGAGAGGACTCCTGTGGTATTCCCAGGGGATGGTTCAAGTGCTCGTCTTGTAAACCGACTTTTAGGCATAGTTGATTGTCTCAAAGAAGACATCGATGCGTTAGAAAAGAGAATAAAGAAGCTCGAAGGAAAAAAATAGAAATCCAGTCCAAAAAATTGGTGGGCCCGACCCGATTCGAACGGGCGACCTCCCGGTTATCAGCCGGGTGCTCCAACCAGACTAAGCTACGGGCCCTTGAGAGCGGCACGTAAAGGCTGGATTTAATCAGTGACGCTGGTCAATTTCGATTGCTCGATAAGCCTCCTCTTCCCCTATATTTTTATAGTGGTTCCAAGTGGGGCGGACGCCCCCTTATCCTTACCATGAGTAAAGCAGAACTGCTGCAGCAAATCAGGGAATCTGAGCGCCAGAATGTCGCCAGTCTGGAGCGGGCCGAGAGCGACCGCCAGGCATCCCTGCGCAAGGCACAGCAGGACAGGGCAGGGCTGGTAGAGAAAGCGCGCGCCAAGGCCGCCAGAAAGGCGGAGAAGGACTTCGCCAGGGCACGCAAGCGGATTGCGGCGCGCAAGCAGGAACTGCTGGACAATGGGCTGGCCGGAGTTGTGGAAATGCGCAAGGGCGCCGAAAAGAGGCGGGGCAAGGCGGCCGAGCAATTCGTTGCCCGTTTCCTGGAGTCATTTGATGCTTAGGCCCGAACCGATGTCCAAGCTGGTGCTGTGCGGGCTGAACCGCGACCTGCCACAGGTCTCCCATATCCTGTCTCAGCAGCAACTGGTACACATGGTCGACTACGACGGCGAGGCCGAGGGTTTCGCGAGCGGTGGCTCGCTGGAGTACGGCGCGACCGTCTCGGGCAACCTGGTGCGAGTACGCTCGCTGCTAAAGATACTGGGCGTCGAGCCTGCGCCGCCGGGCGTGTCTCGCCCGGCGAATGCCGTGGAGACGGAAATCGCGGAGCGGCTCGATTCGCTCGAGAAGGAGGTGCTGGCGCTCAACGAGAAACATCGCACGGCAATCCAGCAGCAGAAGGAGGGGCAGGCGCGGCTGGAAATGCTGCGCCAGTTCGAGCCGCTGGGGCTGCCGCTCGAGGCGTATGACTCTTACGAAAGCCTGGCGGTCTTCACCGGCACGCTGCCGGGGAAAGCGGAGCTGGATATCGTGGGCGCTGAAATTGTGCGCGCTGGCGAGATGCTCGCCGCCTTTGTCCCGCGCGACGCGGCCGACGAGGCGGAGCAGGCGCTGGCGCAGCACGGTTTCCGCGCACTTGACCCCCCGCAAGGCGATGGGCAGCCGACTGATGCAATCACCGCACTCGAGCTGAAGCTCGAAGAGCTGGAAACCGAGGAGGCTGCGCTGGGGCACGAGCTCGAGGCCTTAGGCCAGCGGCACGGGCAGTGGCTCGTCGCGGCCGAGGAGCACTTGGCGGCGCAGGCTGAAAAATCGGAGCTGCCACTTAAGCTGGCGCAGAGCGAGAACACCTTCGTGCTCGAGGGCTGGCTGCCGGAAGGCGATATGGAACGCTTGCGAAGGGCGCTCAGTGATATCAACTTGGAGCTGGAGGTCGAGGAGACTGACGACACACCGCCGGTCAAACTCGACAATCCCGCCCCTGTAAAACCATTCGAACTCTTCACCAAACTGTACGCTATTCCCGACCATCGCGAACTGGATCCGTCGCTGCTGCTGTTCCTGGGATACCCGCTCTTCTTCGGAATGATGATTGGCGACCTCGGCTATGGACTGGTCTACTTCCTGCTGGGGTATATGCTGGTCACCAAGTATGGGCACTCGGAAGAACTGCTGCAGCTCGGCAAGATTATTCGCATCGCGGG
Organism: Candidatus Poseidoniia archaeon; assembly: GCA_022449705.1. Lineage (GTDB taxonomy): Archaea > Thermoplasmatota > Poseidoniia > MGIII > CG-Epi1 > UBA8886. The sequence goes on from JAKURS010000054.1 coordinate 1,865, forward strand.
CGCGTCCACGATGTTCTTCGGCACGTTCGCGTTCGCTGAAGCGTTTGGCTTCGAACTGAACTGGCTGGCGCACGTGCTGCCGTACGAGGTGCTGCACAAGTCACACGCTGAGGACGTCGCATTCATGCTGCTCGCAACTGGTGCTATCGGCCTGTTCTACGTCACCCTGGGGTTGGTACTGGGCTTCTGGAACATGCTGGTGCTGCACGACCTGAAGCACGCCGTAATGGAAAAGTTCTCGTGGATTATGATTCTCTGGGGCGGGCTGATGTTCATCCCGCCCTGGCTCTTCGGCACCTCGCTGATTGGCTCGCGACTTGGTCTCGCCGGCGAGCTGGAATCCGGGTTGGGGCTGGCGGGATTCCTGGCCGGCCTTGGGCTGGCAATCGCCGGCGAGGGCATCGTGGCGATTGTCGAGGTGCCTTCCATCTTTGTCCAGGTCATTTCATACGTGCGTATTGCCGCGCTGGGAATCGCCGATTACGGGCTGGCGCACGCCTTCAACGGTATGGCGTTCGACATCGGTTTTACAGGGGTGGGTGCGATATTCGCCGTTCTTATACTCGTCGTCGGGCAGCTGGTGGTGATTACACTGGGTCTTATCGGCTCGGGAATCAACGCCCTGCGTCTGCAGTATGTCGAGTGCTTCCCCAAGTTCTTCGTGGGCGGGGGAACTGATTACGCTCCTTTCGGGTACACCCGGAAATACACCAACGAAATGGAGACCACAGCATGAACAGAAAAACAAGTCTGTACCTCGTGGCACTGCTGGCAGCGGTAACGCTGCTGGCACTACCACCAGCTAGCGCAAACGAGCACGAAACGGCAGCCGACGACGATGCAATCATCGCGGCGGCCAAGGAGACCTCGCGCGGATACATGGCCATCGGGGCCGGTCTGGCCATTGGCCTGGCGGGCATCGGCACCGGCGTGGCGCAGTCCCATACCGGGGCAGCCGCAGTCGGCGCCGTGGCCGAAGACAAGGCCAACTTTGCCAACAGCCTGATCTTCATCGCCATCCCTGAGACTGTCGTCATCCTTGGCTTCGTCATCGCCAACCAGATACTGGGCTGAGATGGCTCTGCAGGAAATCCTGCGCCAGGTCGAACAGGCCGGCCAGGGAGAAGCAGACGCCATCACCACCGCCACCCGGGCGGAGACGGAGGCCATCCTCAGCAAAGGCCAGGCCGAGGGCGAGCAGGTCGCGGCCGATATCGCTGCCGATACAAAACGCCAGGCTGAGCAGCTGGAGCGGCAGGAGCTGCCCGCGGCCGAGCTGGAGGTCAAGCGAGCGCGGCTCGACGCGCAGCGGCAGGTGCTGGAGGCGACACGACATGATGCGCTGGAGCGGCTCGACAGCCTGATGGCAGCTGAGCTGGAGCAGGTCTATCAGGCGCTGCTGGCTGGTGTGCCAGCGAGCGGGACGCTGCGCTGCCGCCAGACCGACGCAAAACTGCTCGGCAAATTGACATCGCAGGAACTGGGCGAGCCAATAGAGGAGGCGGGCTTCATCATTGAGACCGACGAATACCGGCTTGACTTCCGTTTCAGCACGCTGGTCGAACGGGAGTGGCAGGTGCAATTGCCAGCGATGAGCGAGGTCCTTTTCGGTAAATGAGTAACTTCGCCTACGCCGCCACCCGCGCCCGCGCCCGGCGAGCGCGGCTGCTGCCGCCCGAAGCGTTCGGCCAGCTGCTGAACATGGAGCTGGAGGAGATTGCACGCTACATCCAGGATCTGGAGTATCGGCGCGAAATCGACCGCTACGGCGCGTCGCTGCGTGGTGCGGACCTGCTCGAGGCAGCGCTGCTCGACAACCGCGCCAGCGAAGTAGGCGAAATCATCGGCTTCTGCACCGGTGAACTGCGGCAGGGCATCGAGGCGTACGCCGAGATTTACCGCGTGCGCGGCATCAAGGTGCTGTTGCGCGGCATTTTCGACGGCCTTGGGGGTGAGGAGCTGCTGCGACAGGTCTCACCGCTGACCGAGCGTGACCGCGAACTCTACGCGCAGATGGCAGCCACAGATTCCGTCGAGGCGGCAGTGGAGCTGCTTGAGGGCACCCGCTACCATGACGTAGTGCAGAATGCCCTGGAGCAGCGGCAGAGCGACAGCCTGCAGCCCATTGAGGACGCGCTTGACAGGGCGTATTACGAAAACCTGGCCAGCAGCCTGCCGGCTGGGGGGGCGGCGGGGCGGGTCTACCGCGGCTTTGTCCGGCTCCAGGTTGACGTTGCGAACCTGAAAACAGTGATGCGGCTGCGGCACCGGGGCCTCAGCGGACTGGGCGAGCTGCTGATTGAGGGCGGCACGCTCGACGAGGCGGCGCTCGCCGCGACTACCAGCGTAACCGACATCCTGCCAATTATCGAGGGCACCCCCTTCCAGGAGGTGCTGCAGCCCGTCCTGGAGGATTTCGAGGAGGGCGGGCTGAACCGCGCAGTGCAGGCGCTAGAGAATCACGTTGCCGAACATTCACGCCGCTACGCCTACCTGCATCCGCTCTCAATCCTGCCCATCCTGGATTACCTGCTGCGCAAGGAAAAGGAGGTGCGCAACCTGCGCACCATCGTGAGGGGCAGGGAACTGGAGCTGCCGCGCGAGAAGATCGAGGAGCTGCTGGTGGTATAATGGAAATCGGTGTCGTAGGCAGGGATATGTTCACAACCGGCTTCCGACTGGTGGGCGTGCACAAGTGGTTCAAGGTGAACGAAGAGGCCAGCTCCGAACAGGCCGTGGCGAAGGCGCTGAAGGACCGGGAAATCGGCGTGCTGGTAATTCACGACACCGAGTGGAAAGAGCTGGGGGCGAAGACGCAGTCGCAACTGAGCAACAGCGTCCACCCGACGGTGATAGCAATTGGCGCCGAAGTTGACGATACTCTCAGGGACCGCATCAGGACTGCAGTTGGAGTAGACTTATGGAAGTAAAAGGAGAAATCTACCGGGTTTCAGGCCCGGTTGTGACGGCAGAGGGGATTGCTCCCCGTATGTACGACGTGGTCCTGGTAGGCCACGAGAAGCTGATGGGCGAGGTCATCGGCCTGGAGGGCGATCGCACGGTCATCCAGGTTTACGAGGATACATCAGGCATCCGGCCGGGCGAACCGGTCGAGAATACCGGTGCTTCGCTCTCGGTCGAACTGGGGCCAGGGCTGCTGCGCTCCATTTATGACGGTATCCAGCGGCCATTGCCGGTGCTCCAGGCGAGCATGGGCGACTACATCCAGCGCGGTGTCACAGCGCCCGGGCTGGACCATGACGCGGTGTGGGAGTTCGTGCCGCTCGCAAAGAAAGGTGACGAAGTTTCCGGCGGCGCCGTGCTCGGCACGGTGCAGGAGACGAAAACTATTGTCCACAAAGTCCTGATGCCGCCACTTGTCTCGGGCAAAATTAAGGCGCTGAAAAAAGGGAAGTACACGATTGACGACGCCATCGGCAGCCTCGAAGACGGGACCGAGCTGAAGCTGATGCACAAGTGGCCTGTGCGCGTGCCGCGGCCATTCACCGTGAAACATCCGCCCGACATCCCGCTCGTGACCGGAACGCGCATCCTGGACGGGTTGTTCCCGCTCGCCAAGGGTGGCACCGCCGCCATCCCGGGAGGTTTCGGCACCGGTAAGACCGTCACGCAACAGACGCTGGCGAAGTGGTCTGACGCGCAGGTAGTGGTCTACGTCGGTTGCGGCGAGCGCGGCAACGAGATGACCGAAGTTCTTACGGAGTTCCCGCACCTGAAAGACCCCAAGACCGGCGGGCCGCTGATGGACCGCACGATACTGATTGCCAATACCAGCAACATGCCGGTCGCGGCGCGCGAAGCGTCCGTGTATACCGGTATCACATTGGCGGAATACTATCGTGACCAAGGCTACGACGTCTCGCTGATGGCGGATTCGACTTCGCGCTGGGCAGAAGCGATGCGCGAAATCTCATCGCGGCTGGAAGAGATGCCGGGCGAGGAGGGCTACCCCGCCTACCTGGCGGCGCGACTTTCGGAGTTCTACGAGCGCGCCGGCCGCGTCGAGGCGCTCTCGGGCGACGACGGATCGGTCACGGTTATCGGCGCTGTATCGCCGGCCGGGGGCGACTTCTCTGAGCCGGTGACGCAGAACACGCTGCGCATCGTCAAGGTGTTCTGGGCGCTTGACTCGAAGCTGGCGCAGCGGCGGCACTTCCCCGCCATCAACTGGCTTACCAGCTACTCACTCTACAACCGCGTCCTGGGGGACTGGTATTCCGAGAATGCCAGCGCCAACTGGGGCGAGAACATCGCTACCACCATGGCGGTGCTGCAGGAGGAGGCCGAACTCCAGGAAATCGTGCAGTTGATTGGTTCCGACGCGCTGCCGGAGGACCAGCAGCTGACGCTCGAGATAGCGCGGCTGCTGCGCGAGTTCTACCTGCAGCAGAACGCGTTCCACGACGTCGACACCTACTGTAAAATTGAGGTCCAGGCGGAGTTCCTGGACGTCATCCTGCACTTCCGTGCGCTCGCGGAAAAGGCGCTCGCCGCTGGCGTGGGTGTGCCGGAGCTGACCAGCATTGGTGTGCTGGAGGAGCTGGGGCGCGCCAAGTTCGAAGAGAACTTCAGCGAACTGCTGCCGAAGC
>JAKURS010000055.1 GCA_022449705.1 Candidatus Poseidoniia archaeon
CATGGCGCGTCCCACGGGCGGTCGGTCCGCGTGTAGTGGTACCGATGCACTACCGCTACGGTTCACTTACGCTCGCCATTGACGACGTGCAGCCCTTCCTCGACACCAGCCCCTGGCCGGTGGTGGACCTCGGCAGCGAGATGGAACTAGAGCAGGAAGACCTGCCGGCACAGCCGGAGGTGTGGAGGTTCCTGGGCTGATGGACCTGCACCTCTACCGCCGCTTCAATCACACCGTAGTGGCATGCTACATAGTCTACTTCCTGCTGCCGTCGACGCTGTTCGGTATTGAGCGATTTGCCTTCGCAGCTGGCTTCTGGTTTGCCACCGCCGCAGTCGAGACAATACGGCTGCGCTCCGCCCGCGAAATGCCCGGCATGCGTGACTACGAGCAGCGCCGCATCGCCGGCTTCCTCTGGTTCACCAGCGGCACGACCCTGCTGCTGGCGGCACATGAGTATCTCGGCGTTGGTCAAGCAGTGGTAATGGCAACCATTATTGCCGCTGCTTACACCGACCCGCTACTGGGCGAGCTGAAGCCGCGACTACCACGCCAGCAGGCATTTGGCTGCGGCGTCGTGACGGCGTTCCTGATTTATATAGTCATCTTCGGGATGGCAGGCGACCTTTCCGGTGCCGTCCTTGGTTATGCACTAGTCGCTGCAGCCGTGATGGTCGCAGCCGAGCTGCCGACCGTGAAGTGGCTGGATGACGACCTGCTGATGCAGCTGGCACCGGTGGCAGTGCTGATGCTGCTGGCGGCACTGCAGGGAACGCCGCAACTGCCGGGTGACGTGGTGATGGAGGTGCTGGAGTGCTGCTGAATATCTACCTGGGGCTGCTATACCTCGCACTGGCTGCGGTAGGCCTGCTCTTCCTGCAGCAGGGCTACTGGCCCATCACCCTACTATTGTGGGGTGGCAACGCGCTGCCCGGGGCATTGCTGGCGCGGTCGCTCGGAGGCGACAATGCTGATTGATTATAGGCGGCGCTGGGCTGGCGTACGGAGCGCGCTGCGTGAAGCGGACGCGGACGTGTTTGTCGCTGCAGCAGCGGCCAACACGCGCTGGCTCGCATCGGCCGAATCACCGCCTGGATCGCCCCCAGGCTCCACGTTGAACTATGTCGTCGTACCGCAACGCGGTGCACCAATCGGGATTACTTCTTCGCTTGAGGGACACCGCTGCCGGAAAGAAACAGCAGTGAAGGACTTGCGGCTCTGGTCAGGCTATCCCGACGTCGGTGCGGAGCATACATCGGCCAAGACAGCGCTGAAAGCCCTGCTCGAAGAAAAGGAAGCGAGGAGTGTCCTAGCGGACCGTACGTTGCGGCTCCAGCGCGGTATTTCCGTTCAAAATTCGACCGCTGTGCGCGACCTGCGCGCCTGCAAGGCACCTGATGAGCTGGAGCGCATCCGTATTGCTGTCAGGCATGCAGATGCCGGGCAGCGATTTGCGCGTGAATTGTGTGAAGCGGGTGCAGAGCTAACGGAGTTCGAGGTGGCGGCAGAAATAGACTACTTCATACGACGACGTGGAGTACAGGAGACCTCCTTTACGACTATAATTGCCTCTGGATCGAATGCTGCGTTCTCGCACCACTCGCCCGGCCGGCGGCGATTACGCAATGGAGACCCGGTCATCTGCGATTTCGGGGTTTTCTGGAAGGGGTACTGCTCCGACATCACGCGCACCTATTTTGTCGGCAGCAGCCCCGCCCCGAAATGGCGACGGCGCTATGCCATGGTGTTAGAGGCAAACCAGCGTTCGCAGAATGCACTGCGCCACGGGGCGGTAGCGCAGGATGTGGACGGCGCGGGGCGAAACTTCCTCGGCCGCAGCGGAGTCGGCAGGCATTTCGTCCATGGTACCGGCCACGGCTTCGGCCTCGAGGTGCATGAATGGCCGTCGATTACCTATGGCCAGAAGACAGTACTGCAGAAGGGGATGACCGTAACCATCGAGCCGGGCCTCTACTTCCCACGACAGGGCGGTATTCGAATTGAGGACGACTTACTGGTAACACGCTCCGGCTCTGAGGTGCTGACGCACTCCGCGAAGGCGTTATACTGACACTGCGCTGACGCGAGCGTGAGTGTTGCAGCACGCGTGGTGGAACGGTTGCTGGAAGAGCGGCCGCAGTCGCGTGACGCAGTCGAGCGCATCAAGCTGGACGTGGCGCGTTCCAGCAGCACGGCGGGGCTGCCGGCCAATAACGAACTGCTGGCACAGCTGGACGCAAAGGCAGAGCCGGAGCTGGCAAGGCTATTGCGGGTCAAGCCAATGCGCACCTCTGCCGGTGTAGCTCCCGTAGCAATCATGACCTCGCCGGCACCCTGCCCGCATGGCACCTGCACCTACTGCCCAGGCGGACCTGTAAACGACGCACCGCAATCATATACAGGCCACGAACCGGCGGCACGGCGCGGGGCGCGGCATGGCTACGACCCGAAAGCACAGGTGGCCGCAAGGCTGGAGCAGTATACGCGCAACGGGCACCCAACAGACAAGGTCGAGCTAATTATCATGGGTGGCACCTTCACCGCCCGCGAGCCGGAATACCAGGACGAGTTCCTGCTCGGCGCGTTCCGGACGCTGAACGGTGCGTCGAGCGACTCGCTCGACGCGGCACTGGCGGCCAACGCCACCGCACCACACCGCTGTGTTGCGCTGACGATGGAGACACGCCCCACCGAGTGCAGCGACTGGGCGGTACACCAGATGCGGCGGCAGGGAGCGACGCGCGTCGAAATCGGCGTCCAGTGCTTGGATGATGCAGTGCTCGACAAACTCAATCGGCAACAGTCGGTCGATGACGTGATTGCAGCGACACGACGACTTAAGCGCGCCGGATTGAAGGTGGTCTACCACCTGATGCCCGGCCTTCCAGGAATGTCACCCGAGAAGGACCGGCGCGACTTCGCGCGGCTCTTCAGCGAGCCGGATTTCCAGCCCGACATGCTCAAGCTCTACCCGACGCTGCTGGTCAAGGGTGCTCCGCTCGCCGCCAATCCGGGCAACTGGGTACCATACGATACCGAGATAGCGGCCAACGTGGTCGCCGACCTGAAAGAGATGGTGCCACCGTGGGTCCGCATCCAGCGAATCCAGCGCGACATCCCCAAGCACCAGATTATCGCCGGCGTGATGAACTCAAACCTGCGGCAGTATGCGCGGCGCGAGCTGAAGCGGCGCGGCAAGCGCTGCGCCTGCATCAACTGCCGCGAACTATGGCGCGCCCGCATCGACCTAGCCGACGCGGAGCTGCGGACACGCAATTACGAGGCGAGCGGAGGCACCGAGTATTTTGTCTCGCTCGAAGCAGGGCGCAAGCTGCTCGCCTACCTGCGTCTGCGGCACGACGAACAGGCGACCGTGCGGGAGCTGAAGGTCACTGGCCAGGCCGCCCGGCTAGGCGCGGAAGACAGTGGTGTTCAGCACCGCGGGCTCGGCACACGGCTGATGGGAATCGCCGAGGATATGTCCAGTGATTTCGGACGCTTGCGCGTCACCCATGGCGTCGGGACGCTGGAATACTACCGCAAGCTGGGTTACGAGCTGGACGGCAGCTACGTCGTGAAGGCTCTCTGATGACGAAGATTTCCATCTCCCGTGCCGACGCCACGGATGGATGGATGATGACCGTGCGTGTCGCTGAAGGAAGCAGCGCAACGGAGCACCGCGTCGGCCTGTCGCGTGACTATCACGTGAAGCTTACGCAAGGCTGTGCTACGCCAGAACAGCTGGCTGAAGCATCATTCCGCTTCCTGCTCGAGCGCGAGCCGAAGGAAAGCATCCTGCGCAGCTTCGAGATGCCGGTTATTGCACACTACTTTCCGGAATATGAGCGGCGGATTGGCGACTACCTGCCGGAATGAGTGCTAAATATCACCATGCACTGGGGCCAGCATGACCAACTACCATTGCCATGACTGCGGCATGTCGGTCAGCGGCCTGACCTGCGGCGGCTGCGGCGCCGACCTGGTGCCCGGCTCGGTGACCAAGAAAGACGGTACCGTTGTTTCCACGTCGGAGTGCCCGGCCGGCTGCGGCCGCATCAAGTCACCGATGTGCTGCGGCAACGATATGCACGCACATTAGCGTCTGACTGCGTCCAGGCTCACGACCGTCTTTTCTCCAATAACTTCCGCCGAGTGCTCAGCATCGGCTGGCACCTCAAGCCAGTCACCAGGCCCCAGATCTACAAACTGGCCATGCATCCCCATGCGGAAGGTGCCCTCGAGCACCACGTCAATCTTTGCCTCGCCGTGGACGTGCAGGGGGAAACGGGTGCCCGGGGAGTAGGTATAGCGCGCCACGGAATAGCCGCGCGCCTCGAGAAGCGCGCGCAGTTTCGTCTCGCTGGGAGAACCGTCCTGCTCTGCGTCCCAGCGCCGGATTGCGAGAGTGCTCACCCGAACACGCTAAGACCCGGGGAATCGGCCATACGTTCCAGACTCAGGGTTGCGGGCGCCTGGGTGCCAAATACCTGGGTAGCCTTCAGGGCCAAGCATCTTATCTCGTTTCTCTCAAGGCCTTCCAGGGACGGCAGGATATTGGAAAGAATCACCTTGTTGACCGCCTTCTCCCAACCAGCCTTCTCAATAGAATTGACGATGGTCACCATTGAATCAATAATCAGGGCTGGTCCGATCTTCCTGAAGGTTCTGACGCCGAGAGGTTCCTCAACCCCCCGCGAAGTTGGTGCCTCCTGCTCCTCGACGAAGTCCATCAGTTTTTCGTAGGCCTTGAAAATTTCACCAGATTCGTCATAATAGTCGAACTTTCCCTGAGCGAAATAGGGGCACTTGTCACCAAGCCCCCACTCGAGCGCGTCAGCCGGTCTCTCGCCAAAAGTGCCGTGCTTCTTCAACTTGCCGTAAGAGAAAATCGGCATGCGGTTATACTCGTCATCCTTTGCAGGAAGCCCTATCTCTATGAAGGCAAAGCGCCGCATCAGGGCCATGCCCACGTTGAAGAGCGTGTTCTTGTCTTGGGTATTCATAGTGCCGATAACGCGGAACTCGGGCGGCATGAAGAACGGTGCACCACCCGTCTCTTTATTGGTCAGGAGGGGCTGCTTGTCACGATACTCGAAGACGGTGAACAGCTTCCCGAAGGCCTCGTCAATGTTGGCGCGATTGAACTCGTCAATCACGAGGTAATGTGGCCTTCCTAATTCCTGCACTGACCGCTCGCAGGCTCGTGCCGCCTCGGCGACACAGCCGTCCTTGAAGTAGTAGCCTCCCTTGTCGTCGGGCGAGATGCCACCAATTACATCGAAATTGGACCATTCGGCATTCGCCGTGACGATGGAAAAGTTGGGTATCTTGGTGCCGTTCGGCTGCATAATTTCACCACAAACCTCGGTCAGGAGCAGGTCGGAGAGCGCCGTCTTGCCGGTACCTGGCTCGCCATACAGCATGATGTTCCGGCCCGACTTGAGCTGGGTTACGACTTCGTCAACAGTGTCTGGGCTGGTTGAATAGGATAAAGATATCTTCTCGAAAGAGATACTGTCGTAATCTACCTCAATGGCCTGCCTGATTGTGGCTGACCGGTCTACGTCGCTCATCATCGCCTTCTCAACCATCTCATAGTCAGGTGACTCGTCAGTAGTGTGCTTCAATTCTATCTGGTACTCGTCACCAGCCTGCTCCAGTATGTACTCCATCGCATCATCGACGGATTTCCAGCTAGAACCGGTATCGGCAGAAGGTGCCTCTGGGGAAGGGGTAAATGAATCGAGTTCCCCGGGGTCCATTCGGGCCTCGAAATCCTTCATCTTTACTGAAATGAACCGAACACTGAGCCAGAGACCCAGCAGAGATACCAGCAATGCGGTCGCTACCCTAACCTGGGAGCCTTGCTCCTTGGGCCACGCCAGTTCGCGCCCAGAGAGGGCGACAGGCGCAATGAACAGGGCAAACAGGGCAAAAATTCCTGCTGCAAAGATTCCAAAATAAGCGAGACCGACCGAATTTCCCTCACCTTGTCTCTTTCTATAGAACGAATATACACCTACAGCAGCAACACCGAGCGCCATCACCGTCAGGGCGGTATCTTCCTCGCCGAGCGAGATGGAGGCATCCTGCCTGACCAAGACATTGTAAGCCAATATCAGGTACTGGAGCACCAGCCCCGAAACTATCATGGCCAAAAAGCGGGCCTCGTCCAAATCCCTTATGCGGATATTACCATGG
>JAKURS010000056.1 GCA_022449705.1 Candidatus Poseidoniia archaeon
CAAGTATACGGTGAATGCCATCGTGGTGATGGATGTTGAGGCTGACAGTTGGCCGGCGTGGAAAGATTTAATCATTGCCATTGACCCTGACAGTATCACTACTTCGGATCTGGAAGTCGCTGTCCTCGAGAATGTCATTCCGGAGTTCACGACGCTGCTGGCACCGATTGTGTCGGTCATCGCTATCGTCTGCTGGAACTACCGCCGCCGGGAAGCGGCCGGACAGTAGCCTTTAACTGGTTCGGGATAACAGGGAGAACATGGGAACCGAGAGCGTTACGCTGAAGGTGGCTGAGGCGCTGCAGGACGAGGTCGGCTACGGACGTGGCCGGCTGGACACGCCGACGCGTACCGAGCTTGGCCTCTCCATCGGGGATATTATCGAGGTGCGAGGCCGCCGCCGCGAGCCGACTGTCGCCATTGTCTGGCGCGCACGGACCGAGGATGAGGGCAAGGGCATCATCCGCATCGACGGGCTGATTCGCAACAACGCGCGGGTGAACCTGGGCGACAAGGTCGAAGTCCGCAAGGCGCAGGTGCGTCCGGCGCAGAAGGTGGTGCTGGCGCCGCTGCTCGAGCAGCAGTCGGGCCGCGTCCAGTTCGGGCCGGGAATCGAGGAAATCATCCTGCGCGGACTCAACCGGCGTCCGCTGACCAAGGGCGACGTGGTCGTGATTCCGGGGCTGACGCTGATGGGCGGCCGGCTGCCGTTCGCGGTGACCAACGTGCAGCCCAAGGGCATCGTGCAGATTCAGGCCGAAACCACGCTGCAGGTGCTGGAGGAGCCGGTCAAGGAAGAAGAGCTGATGACGACCGGCGTGTTCTACGAGGACATCGGCGGGCTGAAGGAGGAAATCCGCAAGGTGCGCGAGATGATAGAGCTGCCGCTGAAGCACCCCGAGCTGTTCGAGGCGCTCGGCATCGACCCACCCAAGGGGGTGCTGCTCTACGGTCCCCCCGGCACCGGCAAGACGCTGCTGGCGAAGGCGGTGTCGAACGAGTCGGGCGCACATTTCATTGGCATCCAGGGTCCGGAAATCATGAACAAGTACTACGGCGAGTCTGAAGCACATTTGCGGCAGAAGTTCGAAGAGGCCGAGGCGAACTCCCCCTCGATTGTCTTTATCGACGAGCTTGACTCCATTGCTTCCAAGCGGGAGGAGACGCAGGGCGAGGTCGAGCGGCGCGTCGTCGCGCAGCTGCTGACGCTGATGGACGGGCTGCAGGCGCGCGGACAGGTTATCGTGATTGCCGCGACCAACCGTCCTAACGCGATTGACCCTGCTTTGCGGCGGCCCGGCCGCTTTGACCGTGAAATCGAGATCGGCATCCCCGACTACGAAGGCCGGCGCGAAATCCTGCAGGTCCACACGCGCGGCATGCCCCTCGAGCGCGACGAGGAGGGTGCCTGGAAGGATCTGGAGCACTTTGCCGAGATTACGCACGGCTTCGTCGGGGCAGATATGGCGGCGCTGGCGCGCGAGGCGGCGATGAGCGCGTTGCGGCGCTACCTGCCGGAGATTGACCTGGACGAGCCGCTGCCGCCCAAGCTGCTGCAGGAGATGGAGGTCACGACCGACGATTTCAAGGAAGCGTTCAAGGACGTCGAGCCGTCGGCGCTGCGCGAGGTGATGGTCGAAATAGCGAAGGTCGCCTGGTCGCAGGTAGGTGGCCTCGAGCTTGTTAAACAACAGCTGCGCGAGGCGGTCGAGTGGCCGCTCACCAACCCGGCTGGCTTCGAGCGGCTCGGCATCACTCCGCCGCGTGGTATCCTGCTATACGGGCCGCCCGGCACGGGGAAGACGTTGCTGGCCAAGGCGATTGCGACCGAGGCGGAAGCTAACTTCATCGCCATCAAGGGCCCCGAGGTAATGTCAAAGTGGGTTGGCGAGTCTGAGAAGCGGCTGCGCGAAGTCTTCCGCAAGGCGAAGCAGGTGGCACCCTGCATCGTGTTCCTGGATGAGCTGGACGCGCTGGCGCCGCCGCGTGGCGGCGGCGGTGACAGCCGCGCCAGCGACCGGCTGGTGGACCAGCTGCTGACCAGCATGGACGGGCTGGAGAGCATGGAGGGCGTTGTGGTTATCGGCGCTACCAACCGCCCCGAAATCATTGACCCGGCGCTGCTGCGCCCCGGCCGTTTCGACCGGCTACTGCTGGTGCACGCGCCAGACCTGGAGGCCCGCCTGGCGATTCTGGAAATCCACACCGCCGACATGCCGCTGGAAAAGGTCGACCTGAAGCGGCTGGCGAAGCAGACCGACGGCTACTCGGGGGCGGACCTGGAGGGCATCGTGCGCGAGGCGGGGATGCTGGCGCTGCGCGAGGACCCGGAAGCGGTCCGGGTGACGCAGGCGCAGTTCGCGCAGGCGCTGGAGGTTGTACCTCCCTCGATAACTGACGATACGGTCAAATACTACGAACAGCTCGGACGGCAACTCATGAAGCGTGGCCGGGGCTCCGGGCGCCGCAGCGAGGACGACCTCTACACCTAGGCATGGAAATCAGGCTGAGCGACCTGCAGGGAAAGGAAATCACCACTTTCACCGGCGAGCGGCTTGGACATATCAAGGACCTGATCCTGGAATCGACCACCGGGGAGCTGCAGACGCTGGTCATTGATTCTGACGGCTTTGCTCCGGAGGGCCATGAACTGGATGACGAAGGGCTGCTGAACATCCCCTTCGGCGCGGTGCGGTCGGTCAAGGACATGGTCATGGTACAGCTGTGAATCGCGACCGGCTGACCGCGAGTCTCTACTTCCTGCTGATTCCGCTGGCGCTCGCCTTCTGGGTTGGCTGGAGCTATCGCTTTAGCGTCTGGAACGATATTGGCCTCTACGCTGTGCTGGTAGTGATGCTCGGCTTCGGCCTGCTCGGCAGCTATGTTTACGGGCGTGCACGTCAATCTTAAATAGGTCCGGTTTCTCCGCCGCCGTCCTCCACGGGAGTCAGGCTGTTTTTCGACGATAGATGACGCCTTTTGGGTGCTTTAGAAATGGATGTAATGACTGCTTTCTGGATGGGTGCCTGGGTGCTGGCACTCGCTTTCGCCCTCTACCGGTTGCGGTGGGTCGAGGCGCAGAGCCAGGGCACCGCCGAAATGGTGACTATCGCGGGCCACATTCGCGAGGGTGCGATGGCATTCCTGCGCCACGAGTACCGCGTGCTGGCGCTGTTCGTCGCGCTGGTTGCCATCCTGCTCGCGCTGGGCTACCGCGGCGAAGAGCGCCTTATTGCCGTCTCGTTCGTCGCCGGCGCGCTCTGCTCGGGACTGGCGGGGTTCATCGGCATGTGGGCTGCCACTGCCTCCAATTCACGCACGACCCACGCCGCGCGCAGCTCGCTCAACTCCGCTCTGGACGTTGCCTTCTCCGGCGGTTCGGTCATGGGCCTCTCGGTGGCGGGGCTGGGTGTGATGGGGCTGAGCCTGCTTTTCATGCTCTATGACCAGCGCATTGGTCCCGACGACCCCGACCACCTGGTGCAGGTGATGACCATCATGGCTGGCTTTTCACTCGGCGCCTCATCCATCGCGCTCTTCGCGCGCGTGGGCGGTGGCATCTACACCAAGGCGGCTGACATCGGCGCCGACCTGGTTGGCAAGGTCGAGGCAGGTATCCCCGAGGATGACCCGCGCAACCCCGCCACCATCGCCGACAACGTCGGCGACAATGTCGGCGACGTCGCTGGCATGGGCGCCGACCTGTTCGAGTCGTTCGTCGGCGTTATCATCGGCGCGATGGTGCTGGCGGCGGCGCAGGATTCCGTGCCGCTGGTGCGGTTACCGCTGACGCTCGCCGCGACGGGCATCTTCGCCTCGATTGCTGGCACCTTCCTGGTCCGCACCAAGGAGGGGGGCGACCCGCAGGCGGCGCTCAACCAGGGCCATTTCGGCGCCGCGGCACTGATGCTGGTCGCGAGCTGGTTCGTCATTGACGAGGTTATCGGCACGGGAATAGCATGGGATGGCGTCAGCGGAGACCTGCTCACCTCCCGGGAACTGTTCATCGCCACCGTCATTGGCCTGCTGACCGGCATTCTCATAGGATTGCTGGCGGAATACTTCACATCCGAGTCGCGCGGGCCGGCGCAGTCGATTGCGCAGGCCTCCGAAACCGGGCCGGCGACCAACATCATCACCGGGCTGGCGGTAGGGATGTTCTCGACCGCGCTTCCCGTCGTGGTAATCGCCGTGGCGATGGTGCTCTCCTTCACCGTGGCCGGCCTCTACGGCATCGCGCTGGCGGCGCTGGGGATGCTGTCAACCATCGGCATCCAGCTCGCTGTCGACGCCTACGGGCCGATTGCGGATAACGCGGGCGGCATCGCCGAGATGGCGCATTTGCCGCCTGAAGTGCGGCAGCGCACCGACAAGCTGGACGCGGTCGGCAACACCACCGCCGCCATCGGCAAGGGCTTTGCCATCGGCAGCGCGGCGCTCACGGCGCTGGTGCTTTTCAGCGCCTACACTACCAAGGCAGGCATCGAGTCCATCAACCTGCTTGACCCCTCCATCCTGGCGGGCGTCTTCATCGGCGCGATGCTGCCGTTCCTCTTCGCCGCGCTGGCGATGCAGGCGGTCGGCGACGCTGCCTTCAGCATGATTGAGGAGGTGCGCCGCCAGTTCCGCGAAATCGAGGGACTGCTGGAGGGCAGGGCGGAAGCGGATTACGCACGCTGTGTCGATATTTCTACGGCGGCCGCCATCCGGCACATGGTGCTGCCGGGGCTGCTGGCGATTGGGACGCCCGTAGTTTTCGGCCTGCTGCTGCCGCTGCACCCTGCGATATCGGCGGAGCAGGGTGCGGAGACGCTTGCCGGGGTGCTGGTGGGAGTCACGGTCTCGGGTGTGCTGATGGCCATTTTCATGGCCAACGCCGGCGGAGCGTGGGACAATGCCAAGAAGTATATCGAGGCGGGTGCGCATGGTGGCAAGGGCTCCGAGGCGCACAAGGCGTCTGTCGTTGGGGATACCGTTGGCGACCCCTTCAAGGACACCGCCGGGCCAAGCCTGAATATCCTCATCAAGCTGATGTCAGTGGTGTCGCTGGTAATCGCACCGCTAATGCTATGAGCCCCCCCAGCTATCACGAGGCCTGAATGTACTATATCCACACCCGGGAAGACATGGTCCGCATCCCCCCCGACCGGCTGGGGGAAGACCTAGGCAAGCTGACCCTCGAGCTGGCGCGCCAGGTCTTCGAAGGGCGGATGGGGCCGGACCAGAAACTGGTCGTGCTGATTACCAAGCTCAAGCTGAATGGCGACAGCCGTGTGGTCCACGGCGATGGTGCGGTCTACCAGCCTGTGCGTATGCAGATGCTGCTTTTCGACATCCGGATGCAGGAGGTTATTGAGGGGCTGGTCGACCAGGTGGTCGATTACGGCGCCTTCGTCAGGTTCGGACCGCTTGACGGGCTGCTGCACGTTTCGCAAATCCTGGACGACCATATGGACCCTGACGTGGGCGGCCAGCGCATGGTTGGCAAGGAGACCAAGCGCGAGATGTGTGTGGGCGACCGCCTCCGTAGCCGTATTGTGACTATTTCGCTCAACGAGGTTTCACCGCGCGAGTCCAAGATTGGTCTTACGATGCGGCAGCCCGGCCTGGGCAAGCTGGAATGGATTGATGAAGACAACGCCAGGGAGGCGGAGGCCTGATGTTTGCGTGCAAGGAGTGCCACCAGATTCTGGAGCAGAAGGACGGGCACAACTGCCCCTCCGGCGTCCGCGAACCGGGCATCTCGCGCGAGTGGCAGGGCTTTGTCGAAGTTATCGACCCGGCCAAGTCGCAGCTGGCGCAGGAGCTCGGCATCCGCACGCCCGGGCGCTACGCCTTGCGTGTGCGCTGATGTATTGCATGCCCCCCGAGATGGCAGCCGAACTTGCGCAGCCCATGGGGGCACTGCTTGCCGCACCGCCGCAGTCGTTGCGCGCGAGTCGCTGCATCGTCACGGTCGGCGACCGTACCACGCTCACGGTCGCACACGAGGTATGCCAGCCTCACCTCGCCATAATTGACTTCAAGACACGGCGGCACGCCCGTATTTCTGCCAACGAACGTGCGACACTCGAAGCCATCTGTGCTGAGCGCGTTCTGCGCGTCAGCAATCCTGCAGGTGGAATCACGCGCGAACTTTGGGACGCGGTGGCGTCGACTGCGGAACAGCGAACGCGCACCCGCATCGAGGTC
>JAKURS010000057.1 GCA_022449705.1 Candidatus Poseidoniia archaeon
CCAACAAGTATTCAAGCCTGTCAGGTATTCAGAAGAAAATTACATTATTTATATACTCTTCATGTGAGAAACAGGGCGGTTTCGAATCCGGGGAACTGCCCATCAAAGATATTGCAGAGTACAGCAATACCTCCGTCCCATCGACCAAGAAGAGTGTCCAGAGGCTCATCCAGAAAAGAATCATAGGCAAAGTCAGATACAAGAACGGTCGTGGGGGCTGGACTGTCTACAGCTTGGATTCGTCAGTCAGCTCCGAGATTCTGGCTGAAAAAACTGGAGATAAATCCATGGCGGTATCGTCATGAGCGATGCGGAGCACGCAGAACACCATGGCACCGCCTCGCCGATAGTCTCGGCGGTGGGACTGATGGGCATCATGCTCGGCCTCACGCTGGCAGTGAACGGCTATCCCTCGTTCTGGTTCGTTTTCCTGGTGGGGCTGTTCGTACTGGTGACCGGTTTCATCATGTGGCTCTCCGAATATTACCCGATGACCTCCGAGGAGAATGAGGAAATCGAGACATACCACCCTGCTTTTGCAACCCTCTCGACACGTAAGTTCGGGACCTGGATTTTCCTGTTGACCGAGATGATGGTCTTCGGCACACTGCTGAGCACCTACCTGCGCTACCGCGCCGCCGCCGGGGCGGACTGGGTGCCGGCCGCCGACATCATCCGCTCGCACCTCGTCTTTGGCGTCATCAATACCATGGCACTGCTGCTGAGCAGCCTGACGATGGTGCTGGCGCTCTACGCGGCGAAGCGGAACGACCACAAGGCGACCACCCGCTTCCTCGGCTGCACTTTCCTGCTGGGAATACTGTTCCTGGTCATCAAGGGCTTTGAGTGGTGGGAGATGAAGAACGGCCACTTCTGGGGCGAGAACTGCACGGTCAAGGATATCGCCAACCACTGCATCGCCCCCAAGTACGAGCACGGCTTCTGGCTCAACACCAGCTTGGAGGGGAGTACATTCTACATCACCACCGGCACCCACGGCGCGCACGTCCTCGTCGGCGTAATCGCGCTGGCGTACCTAATTATCAAGGCCAACCGGGGTGGCTACAACTCGGAGTATCACGACACGCTGGAGCTGTTCGGGCTCTACTGGCACTACGTCGATGTCGTGTGGGTCTTTGTATTTCCCTTCCTCTATCTTTTCTGAACCATGAGCGAAGACGAAAACCTTGACACCGAAGCGCCGGAAGAGGTCGTTGAGGAGGAAGCGCACGACGAGCACACCTTTCCCGGCTTCGCGAACGGCTTCATAGCGGTCTTCGGCTGGCTGGTCTTCTTCACCATCATTGAAGTGCTGGCTATCCTGCAGGAATTCCCCTTCGGCACCACCATGTTCATCCTCTTCAGCATCGCCTTCGTCAAGGTCTGGTTCATCGCCTCCTTCTTCATGCACCTGCGCTGGGACCCGCCGCTGGCGACCCGCACCGCCGCCGTGCCGATATTCTTCCTCATCGTGCTCTTCGTCGCCATCGGCCTCACCAGCCCCGGCATGACCCACGACTTGCACTCCGTCACCGGCCTCTGACGCCGGCTCAGAGCTGGTAGAGGTACATCCCGATAATCGCGACCAGGAAGTACGGCACCAGCGCCGTCGCGCCAACGTAGTCCTTGGCGAGCCGTTGCCCTGCCATCAGGATGCAGCTGGAAACGCCGGCGAAGAGCGCGCCAACCATTCCCGGCACTGCGCCCCACCCCAGCAGCAGCCACACCACTCCGGCGGCTGAGAGCGCGCCGGCCAGCAGCTCGGTAACAGTAACGACTACCAGCCCGTAGCGGAAGCTGCCCGCGAGCACCGTCCCCGAGAAGTGCTCGCCCATGAAATCCAGGTTCCCCTGCCGGTCAACGATCTTGTCGATGCCGGACTGCAGGTAGATGGCCGCCAGGAACGCGGAGACCAGCATGCGGATGATATCGAGCCAGACCCACTCCTGCGAGAGCAGCACGACTCCGGCTTCACTGAACTCGAGCAGCATCAGTGCTGGAGCGGGTGGCGCTATATTGCGCTTGCGCGCTACTCGAATTTTGAGTGGACACCATGCTGCTCGAGCACCGCCGCCAGCTCATCGTAGCTCAGGCGTCCGCTCTGTTTCCAGACGATGTAGCCATCCTTCACCAGTATGAAGGAGGGGTAGCTGCTGAAGCCCTGGTCCCCCATCAGGTCGCCATTGATGTCGTAGAGGTGCGGCCAGCCGCTGCCATGCGTGTCACGGAAGTCGTAGATGTCCTGCATGTCATCCCGGTTGCTGCCGAGCTTGAAGCCGCCGATGGAAAAGAAGCCGGAGAGGTTCTCGCGGTAGTCGATGTGGAGGTTGTTCAGGTCGGGCGCCTGTTGGTTGCAATGGGGACACTTGCTGTGGAAGAACTCAACCAGCGTCACTCCGCTTTTATAGTAATCGTCGGAGTCATGCAAGTTCCCCTCGGTGTCCTCCAGCCGCCACGGTTCCGGCCTCTCTGGCCCCGGCTCGTAGAGGAAGAAGTACCAGACGCCGCTCCCCACGAGCAGAATCGCCAGCGCCACGACCCCCACCTTTCGCGCCAGATCATTGAACGCCTCGCGCCGGTGCCCCATGCGCTGCTCGAGGTCGCGGTCCTGTTTCAGCAGCTGCTTGCGCCTGCGCTTCGAAGCCATCTTATCTCCCCAGCATTGCCCGCAGGTCATTGCCGTAGGTGCGCAGCGCCACTCCCGTGAGCGCCAGCGTCAGTCCGAACGCCAGCAGGCAGAAGGGGCACCACTGTTTGATGATAAAGGCCTCGGCGTAAGTCAGCCACACCCCGAGCGCACAGCCGCCCAGGCCGACCAGCGGCAGCAGCTGCCGGTTGAGCAGCGTGCGCTCTTTGTCGAGGTTGAGGAACCGGTCGAGCGCCAGTCCCCCGACGAGGAGGAAGCCGAGGACACCCAGCCACGCCACCGGTACTCCCAGCAGGCTCGCCTCCGTGCTCGTCAGCACCTGCCCGCAGTCGAGCCCTGGCAGGTTGACTGTGGGGCAGCCGCCGCCGCCGGCGATGAGGCGGTGCAGGTAGCTGAGGTAGAGCGAATCGAGCAGGCCGGCCAGCGCCAGCAGCATGATGGTGATCAGCGCTCGCTCTTCGACTTTGTCAGTTTCCATCGCAAGGTACAGATTCAACCGACAGGTTTTACTGCCTTCGCTGCCGTGGCGGAGCAGGTGAACCACGATGCATAACCCCGAAACAGGCGTGAACGAAGAGACCAGCGGAGCTGATTCGGCGGTGCGCATCGTCGGCGGTAACGTCTTCGTGGAGCTGGACCCCGACCACCCCGGCTTCCAGGACGAGGAGTATCGCGAGCGACGCAACGAAATCGCGAAAATCGCCATCGAGTGGAACGAGATGTCGATGGCCGACCGCCGCACTACGAAGATTCCGGAGGCACCCTACAGCAAGGAGGAGCACGGCGTCTGGGCCGCCATCATGGAGCGCATGGTGCCGATGCACGAGAAGTACGCCTGCCGGCAGTACCTCAAGCACGCTGCGCAGCTCGACCTGCCGAGCGACCGCATCCCGCAGCTGCAGTGGATTTCAGAGCGATTGCAGCCGCTCACCGGCTTCCGGCAGGAGCCGGTCGGCGGGCTGGTCCACCCGAAAACCTTCCACAGCGCACTGGCGAACAAGGTGTTCCTCTCGACGCAGTACATCCGCCATTCTTCACATCCATTCTACACTCCCGAGCCGGACGTTGTGCACGAGCTGGTGGGCCACACCGCGATGCTCGCCGTTCCCGAGTGGGCCGAGCTGAACACCCTCTTTGGCGAGGCGGATATGCGCACGCAGTCGGAAGCCGCGATTACGCGGCTCGGCACCGTCTTCTGGTTTGTGATGGAGTTCGGCGCCTGCCGCGAAAATGGCGACATCAAGGCGTTTGGGCCGGGGATGCTCTCCTCGTTCGGTGAGATTGAGCACGCCTGCACCGCCGGCGCAGCCTGCGGTCACGACGATGCCTGCGTCTGCGACCCGCAAATCGAGTACCGCACCCCCGACTTCGAGGAGATCGAGACGCACCCCTACGACGTCACGAAATACCAGCCCATGCTCTACCTGTGGGACTCGTTCGAACAGATGTTCGAGAAGACCAGCGAGTTCGTCACGACCTGGGGCACCGAGGCGGACCCACGGCGCGAGCTGCACCGATAGCGGCGCGCCTATTAACAGCCCGAAATACTCGCCGCCGATGCGGTCCCTGATTCCGCTGCTGGCGCTGCTGTTGCTCGCCCCGACGGCGACGGCGGAGCCGAGCCCGATGGAAGCGTCGTACCCGGGGAACCCCATCGTAATCATCAACCTGACCTACAACCCCAACCTCGGGGGCGGCGACGCCTTCGAGGGCGAAATCGTGCTCGAGCTGTTCTTGAACTGGGCACCGATTACCGTCAGTAATTTCCTGGGGCTGGTGAACCAGTCGTTCTACGACGGCATATTCTACCATCGCATCATCGACGACTTCGTCATCCAGTCGGGCGACCCCGAGTGCACGACGGTCGGCGTCTACCCCGTCACAAACCTGAACTGCGGCGAGGGCGGCAGCGGCGAGACCATTCCCTTCGAGTGGGACGCCAACCTGACGCACATCAACGGCGCTATCGGCATGGCACGCGGTGCCGACCCCGATTCAGCCGAGAGCCAGTGGTACATCTGCGACGAGCCACAGCACCAGCTCGACCACGGCAACCGCACGCTTCCCGATGACCCTGGCTACGCGGTCTTCGGCGTCGTGCGTGAGGGCCTCGAGCTGGTGCGCGCAGCGGCAGCAGTGCCGACGACCAATGATATTGACGGCGACGGCCCCACACCGCGCGCGCAGGGCGGCCCCGACCGACCGCTCTACGAGGTTCACATCAATTCCATCACGCTCAGCGGCTGGGTCCCGGAGCCGGCCGTGCCAGACCCCGAACCGGAGGGGATTTCGGCCGCGGAGCTGCTGACCGGCACGCTGGCGGTCGCTGGCGCGCTCGGCGTGGCGTGGTGGCTGCGCTGGCGGGAAGCGTGAGCTCCCCCTTCTGGGCCGCCAACCTGCTCGGGATGGTGGTGCTCTTCACCCCCGCCTTCCTGCTCTTCCTGCGCACCATTGCCCCCGTCGAAGAACAGCTGGAGGAGCGCAAGCTCTACCTGGCGTGCGGCGGCGGCACCATCTTCGGGACCATCGCCGAGGCGCTGATCCTGGTCGGCGGCTTCGACCAGCCCTCCCCCGAGGTGGGCTACGCGTCGCTGATGTTCGTTACCCCGGCGCTGGTGCTGCTGCTGCTCTGGCTCGGGCTGCGGCTGCGCACATTCCGCGACGCGCGCCACGCCGCCTTCTACGCCGCCGGCTTCGGCCTCTTCTTCGGCGCGGCGCACGAGTTCTGGAAGCTGCTGGTACTCGAGGCGCGGCTCGGTGGCGAGCTGCCGTTCCCCGGCGGGCTGCTCGACGCCTGGTTCGGGGTGGCGGCGATGGTGCTGCTGGGCGGCATGGCGCTGCACCTGATGCCTGCGCTCCAGCGCGACAGCGGCGTCCGCACCGCCGCCCGGCTGGCGCTGCTCTACCTCGCCCTTGGTTTCCTGCGCATTACGGCCATAGAGCGGCCCGAGCCTGCCATCGACGCGGCGACGGCGCTCGCCTTTGCGGCGGCTGCGGCGGCGACGTACCAGCGGGGCGCGGCGGCGCTAGTTGAGCAGGGAGTAGAGGTGGGACGCGAAGCGGCAAAGGATTAAGCGCGGGGGCTCCCAGCCAGCCACCTGCAGAGCAGGGTCAACGTGGGTGGCCCGCGTATCGGCCTCGGTTAGTTCGTAATCCACCACGTCGCCTCCGGACAGCCAGTAACGCTATGGCGTATTATGTGGTTTGTGTCCGGCCCAAACAAACATCCATCCAAAATCACGATGACATTATCATTTACTATACAGTAAACCACTCGTCCCGCCCCTCAGCTTCCAGGGCGTTTCAGCACTCGCTTGAGCACAAACCACTGCTTGCACGCCTGAAAACAGCACTGTACCGGCTCAAGATGCGCTAGCGCTGTGAGGCAAATACCCGTTTACAGTAACAGATACCCATTATCTCTAGTTATATCAGGTACTAGGATTCCTATCAGAGATAGGAAAAATCGCCATATAAGAGACATACCGGATATTTTCTGATATATTTTGATATCTAA
>JAKURS010000058.1 GCA_022449705.1 Candidatus Poseidoniia archaeon
AAGCGGCTGCAGTGTCTGCGCGAGGGCAAGGCCGTCAGCGTCGCCCCAAGCCTGCACGTTCGCCGGCAGGTCGCACTTGCGCAGGGCGGCGACGACCTGCTCGCGGCTGAAGCCGAGTCCCGCCAGTCGCTCGGCCAGAAAGTCTTCGAGTGCGCGGCCCGACTCTACCGCGCGCGCCGAGCGTTTCCAGTTGCGCAGGATAATACCGGCGAGCCAGTGATGAACCTCGCCAGCAAGGAATTCCACTTCGGCCATCGGGTCCGCCCCTTCGGCGTGGTTGCCCTCGAGGTCGGTGTTGCCGCTGGCGTCGACTATCTGGATGAGGACATCAGCCTGCCGCAGGTCATCGAGGAACTGGTTGCCCATCCCCTTGCCTTCGTGCGCGCCCGGCACGAGGCCGGCGACGTCGACCAGCTCCACCGGAAGGTATCTCGTACCTTCCAGACATGGCGAGTTGTGCGGCTCGCACGTCACCCCGAGCGAACTGCAGGGGCATTCCCGGCGGACGTGCGCAATGCCGACGTTGCTGTCAATAGTCGTGAAAGGGTAGTCTCCGATCTGCGCGTCGGCCGCCGTCGCTGACGCAAAGAAAGTGGACTTGCCCGAGTTGGGCTTGCCAACCAACCCGACCTTCATCCCAGTCCGCCGATGCTGGGGCCGAAATCGCGCGGCCCCTTCTTCTTCGGCTTATCGTCCTTGGGTTCCGGTTCGGCCCCGGCAGGTTCTAGTTCTGCTGCGGCTTCCGCAGGCTCCGGCACTGCAGGCGGCTCAGGTTCGGGCTCGGGTGCCGCCGGTTGTTCCGTGGGCGGAACTGTACGCAACTCCGACAGCCGCTCATCCCGTGGCCGTGTATCTGTCGGCGGCGGCGGCGGTGGTGGTGGTGGTGCATCGCCGAAGAAGGCTGCCATGCGCGTGCTGCGTTCGCTGGGAGGCGCAGTCGCTTCTGGCGCTGGGGCCTCCACCGGGGTATCAACCTGCGGCGGGGCAGCAGGTGCCTCTGCAGAGGGCTCGGGTGGGGCCTCCGCAGGCGGTTCGGGTGGTGCCTCGGCGCGGGGTGCGTCGGGGTCCACAACGGCGCCGTCCGGCTCGACGCGTGCGACAATCTTGCAAGCAGGGCAGCGGAATGCGCCTGGACGCGGGACGCGCACCCGCGAACCGCACTGCTGGCAGTTGAGAACCAACGGGAATTTGACCGTCGGCTCGGCCAGTGTCGGGCCGGGCTGCTTCGGCAGCGTTGGCTTCCGCTCGCGGTTGCGGTAGCGGTAGTAGACCGCGCCGCCGACCGCGACCAGCGCCACCAGCATCAGGTAAAGAGGCAGCAGCCCGCTCCCCTCCGCCTCGACGCTGAAGCGGTACTCCAGCTCGTTGTTGGTCTCGACGCTCTCCACCACAGCGTCATCGGGGTCCGCCACCACCCGCAGCACATGGCTGCCGGACTTGGCAGTGAAGCTTACCGTCAGCTCCTTGTCGTAATAGTTGGCGGTCAGTCCATTGACCCACTCACCGTGAATCTGCTGGCCGTCGAGCCAGATGGAGACGTACACTGAATCGAGGTCCGCATCAACAGAGATAACGGTCACGCTGACCTGTACCTGGTCGCCCGCCTGCGGCTGCGACGGGTACAGTTCCAGTTCAGCCAGCTGGACGTCCGGCACCGCCTGCGAGCGCAGCGTCAGCTCGAAGGTCGCGACCAGTGCCGGGTCCGCCTGCGACTTCACCGTGAGCGTCGCGGTCCAGGGGCCGCTGCCAGCCGGCACCGTCACCCGCAGGTAGTTATCAGCCGACTCGCCCGCGTCGAGCGGTTGCGCAGCCCACTCCAGCTGCCCGTTGCCCTGCGAATACAGCAGGCCACTCGCCTGCGCCAGCGCGGTGTCGTTGCTGTTACCGCTGTTCAGGACCGAGAAACTGTAGTAGATTATCTCGCCCGGCGCGCCGGTCTGCTCAGCCTCCCGGGTCAGGTTGACCTCCAGCGCATATTGCGCGGTGACCGTGAGGTTGAGCGGCAGCGTCGCACTCGCTCCGGCGGAGTCGGCGCGGACGGTGAAATTGTGCTCGCCCGCGGCTGCCCCGGCCGGTAGCGTCAGCCGCAGCGTCACCGCCTTGCTGTCGTCCGCGGAGACGCTAGCGGGCTGCGGGTTGAAAACGGCGGTCCAGCCCCCCGGCAGCCCCTCCACCACCAGGTCGACTGTGTCAGCGCCATTGCCGGAGTTGCCCAGGTCGAGAAGCCAGGTTCCCTGCGTTCCGGGCTCAAGAGCACCCGGAGCGGACACCAGCAGCAGCGCCAGTCCCCAGGAGCGGGTCACGCGGACCGTCAGGTTCGCCTCCGAAATCGCCCCGGGCACCGCCTGGTCCCAGGCATGCACCTGCAGCAGGTAATCGCCCGTGGCGGTTCCCGCCGGGACGGTAACGTTCACCAGCAGCGGCTGCCACTGGCCCACCGGCAGGGTGACGCCGCTGCCGGTGTCGGCCGGGTCGCTCACCGCCCAGCCGGCCGCCGCGCCGTCCAGCTCCAGCCGCAGCGTGCCGTCGGAGTGCAGCGCGACCATCACCAGCTGGAAGCTGTCGCTCTCATCCGGCGCCAGCTCCAACATCTCCACGGACCCCGGCGCCAGCAGCAGTCCGCTGGCGACCAGTGTCAGCGTGCCGGACTGCGCGACCGTCTGCCCTGACTCGGCAGCAGTCAGCGAACGCACGCTGACCGCCAGCGCGCTGGAGGTGCCGGCCTCCACCAGCCCAGAGTTCGCCAGCACCGCGATTTCGCGCGTCTCGAACGGGTCGAGCGACAGCAGCTGCGTCTCGTCGGTGACCCAAACGCCGCTCAGGTTCAGCTCCAGCAGGTCGGGACCGTTGCCCGCGTTGGTAATATTGAATTTTACCGCGGACTCGACATTCCCCAGCAGCACAAAGCGCTCGGGCAGCGCCAGCACCAGCCCGAACTGCTGGTTCACGGTCAAGTTAGCGTCGAAGCGCGCCTGCAGTGTGCCACTGCTAGCAGTGAGCTGCAGCCAGGTAGTCTGCGCCGCTGGCGCATCCTGCGGGGGCGTGACGGTGACGTTCAGCGACGCCGAGGCGCCGGCAGGAATGCTCTTGCTCCAGTCCGGGTCGCCGTCGTAGGTAAGGGACCAGCCGGCCGGCAGCGAGGCGTTAGTAAGCGTAATCTCGAGCGTGTCCGCCTCGTAATTCATGACCTCCAGCCCCAGCCAGGCGGGCTGCCCGCTGTCGAGCCAGTAGCGGTCGCCGGTGCCCTCCAGCGGCCATAGTCGCAGCCCGGAGAGCGAAAGCACCTCCGCGCGCAGCGTAACCTCGTCGGTACCATAGCCGGAGCTGGCGCGCAGTCGCAGCTCGTGTGAGCTTCCGCCTTCGGCGTCGCGCGGCACAGTAAGGTTGAGCCAAGCATAGCCGCGCTCCCGGCCAGCGAGCGGCAGCGACGATGGTTCGAGCGTCCACTCCCAACCGGTGGGCGCCTCTGCCACCTCGAGCTGCAGCGTGTTGCTCACGTCGGCAAGGTTCATCGCCTGCAGCGGGAAGCTGGCCTCCTCGCCCGGCAGCGCGCTGCGCAGTGGCTCGAGCGCCATCAACTGCCCCACGCTGGTGCTGGTGCTCACGTTTGCATTGACACTGGTGTTACCCTGCGAGATGGCGGTGAAACTGCTGTTGTGCGTGTCGTTCCAGCCGCTGTCGGCGGGCGCTTTCACCCGCAGCTCGGCGACGTCAGTCTCGCCGGCGTCGAGCGCAATCTCGCTGGCAGGCGAGACATCCACCACAATGGTTGCTGACCAACCGGAACCGGTGAACAAATCAAAAACGTCCGGCCCGTTGCCGGTGTTGGTGACCCGTACCGGGTAGCTGACCCATGTGTCGGGCAGCACCCGCTGCGCTCCGATCGGCAGCTCCAGCGCGACGCCGTAATGCTGCGAGACATTGACGCGCAGCTCAATACTAGCGCTGGCGTTTGCGTCGCCCTGCGAGGTGGCGGTGAGCAGGACCAAGTGCTCGCCGGTGGTCGCGCTGGCGTTGACGTCTATGGTCACTGCCAGCTCAACGGTGGAATCAGGTGCTATTGTCTCGTTTCCTGTCCAGTTGTACCAACCACTCCAGTCATCTGGCAGCGTCACGTCGAGGGTGTAGTTGTCGCTTGCAATACCAGTATTACGCAGTATAACGCTGAAGCTGGCAGAACCACCCGGCTCGGCATTCCTTGTCGAGTTTACAGCAGAAAAATCGACGCCATGTTCCGGCCTTACCGTCAGTGAACGGCTACCGTTGTTGTTGTCGTAGCGCACCTCCTCGTTGGCGACCGGGTCTGCAACGCACACCACCCAGACTAGGTAATGCCCCTCAGTGGACGCAGTCCAGTCGAAGCTCTCGAGTGTCTGGACCGAGTTAGCGCTCAGCGTCGCGAGCGTTTCATTGTAGAGCATCGTGCCGTTGGCCGGGTCGTCCAGCCGCACCTCGACCAGAACCGACTGCGCGTCGTGGTTGCCCTCGTTGCGCACCGTCACGGGGTAGAAGGTAAGCGTCTCACCCTCCACTACTTCGGAGGCAGGCTCGCCCTGCTCATCGGTGATGGTGATGTCGCCATCGCGCACCACCAAGTCGGCCAGGTCGGCTGACCACACTCCACCGTCCAGCACCAGGTCGAGCAGCCCGTCGCCGTCGACGTCATCGGCTGCGGGCGAGTTGAAGATGCGGTTGCCGTTGTCGCGATGCGGCAAGTCAACCTTCCAGAGCGGGTCGCCATCCTGCCCGCTAAAGACGTGGCACTCGGGGGTGGTACAGCTCAGCACGTCGTAGTTGTCAGCGCCGTCGACAGTATCGATAACCGCCAGCAGCGGCGACGCGATTGCGTGCTCGTCGTCGTCCCAGCCACCGCTGCTGGAGGTGTCATACTCTGCCTTCCAGAGCAGCACCCCATCGGGACCAATGGCCCAGACAGTAGTCTCTTCCCCGTTGCCGAGGCCAGGGTCGAGCCAGGATACCGCCACCACGTCGAGGTCACCGTCGCCGTCCAGATCGCCGACAACGGGGGTGGCGTCCAGATCGCCACCACCGTCGAAGGCGTAGCCGCCCGCCCAGCCGCTGGCAGCGTCGCCATTCTCCTTGTAGACCAGCAGCCGCGCGTCGGCCCCGTCCTCCGGCGCCGGCCGCGGCACCAGCACCTCGGTGCCGCTGTCGGTGGTGAGGTCGGCCAGCACCAGGCTCGGCAGCAGCGGGTGCAGGTTCCCGTCTCCCGGGTCGGCCGCCTGCCCTACGTTCTTGCCGCCAGCGCCGCCCCAGTCGGAGAGCGGAGAGCCGGCGGAGGCGCCGCTGCCCCAGATGCCAAACACCTTCAGGCTGCCGTCGTCCCAGGCCGAGAAGAATACCTTGCGCGCGACCGAGCCCTGCCGCAGCACCACCGGCGAAGAGACCTCAGTGCCGTCCGCCTCGAACTTCCAAAGCCGCGTGCCATCGCCGTCGAACGCCATCACCACCGCCTTGTCGGTGGTCAGGTTCAGCCCGCTCAGCACCAGGTCGGCGCCGCCGTCGAGGTCGGTCACGGCGGGGTTGCTGCGCACCACCGTCAGACCGGTGGTGTTGCTCCAGGTCGTCCACGCCTCGCCGTTCGCCTCGTACGACTCGCTGCTGGCGTACCACCGAATCCGGGGCTCGAAGAAGTGCAGTTTTCCACCGGGCGTCACCGCCGCGACGTCGAGACGGCCGTTGCCGTTGAAGTCGCCCAGTGCGGGAGTAGCGAACGCCGCCTCGAAGCTGCTAAAGTCGCTATCAAGCGA
>JAKURS010000059.1 GCA_022449705.1 Candidatus Poseidoniia archaeon
GCGCAGCAGCCCGGTGACGGTCACGCCGGTGCGCACCTCGGCGCCAGCGTCGGCTGCCAGCTGGGCGAGATGCTGGTCGAGCCCGGTGCGCGAGATGACTGCGCCGACTTCGGTGCCGAGATTATCATCGTCGATGGTAAGGCAGGTGCCGTTCGGCGAATAGATGCGCGCGCCGCGGACGCGGTTGACGACCCAGTCGCCCTCGACCACGACGCCAATCATCTCGAGCCAGCGCGGGGCGATGCCCTCGCCACACCGCACGGGGACGCCGATTTCGGCTCGCTTTTCGAGCAGCAGCGTTCGCGCGCCTCCCTCGGCGGCGAACCGCGCGGCGGTCGACCCGCCCGGCCCCGCACCCACTACGATTACGTCCCAGTCCATCGGGCGCGCCAGCTTCCGCCAATATTAAAGCGGTGGGGAGCAACTATTATTATTCTGCGACCCTGCCGGCCCATGGATACCCGCGTGCCCGTGCTGGTTGCGCTGCTGCTTTTCTCGGCGCTGCCATCGTTGGCGGTTCCGCCCACTGGCGCGGCGGAACCGCCTTGGTGGGAGACCTATTCGCGCGACAAGGACCGCAATGGCATCAGTGACCTGCTGGAGTGGAAGCTGGCGCAGGAGGACCGCTTCTTCGCCTCGGGCGAGGCGCGTGTCTTCGTGCGCTACGACCATCACCCCGACGCAGCGGATGTAGCGCGTCTCGAAGCGGCCGGCGCGACCGTGACCTTCCGCGCGCAGTATCTGGACCTGCTCGGCACCACCATGCCCCGTGCGCTTATGCCGCAGGTGGCTCATTGGGAAAATGTCGTGATGCTGGACGACAT
Organism: Candidatus Poseidoniia archaeon; assembly: GCA_022449705.1. Taxonomy (GTDB): domain Archaea; phylum Thermoplasmatota; class Poseidoniia; order MGIII; family CG-Epi1; genus UBA8886. The sequence continues at coordinate 825 of JAKURS010000059.1, forward strand.
CGGCAAGGGGGAGCCGCAGATGAACGAGGCGGTGCCGGCGATGGGGGTCGACCTGGCGTGGGAGCTGGGCTTCGACGGCGCCGGCATAACCATCGCCGTCGTTGACACAGGCATCGACGGCACGCATGTGGGGCTGGATGACCAAGACGACAACCCGCTCACTGACGATCCGAAAATCCTCGTGTACTACAACGCCTACGAAGACCAGGAGTACGACGGCCGCCTATCGGAGGACAGTGGCACCCACGGTACCCACGTGGCAGGCATTGCGGCCGGTACTGGCGACGGCGAGACCGCGCCTGACGGGACGCCCTACATCGGTATCGCACCGCAGGCGAACCTGGCCAACGTGCTCTCCTGCTGCTCCGGAGACATTGAGGATATCATCCGCGGCATCGAGTGGACCATCGCCAACCAGGACCGCTTCGGCATCCGCGTCATGACCTCCAGCCTGGGCGAACAGCAGGTGGAGTTCCACATCGACAACGATGGCAGTTCCGCCTGGAGCCAGGCGGTCAATGCGGCGGTCGAGTCGGGACTGGTGGTGACGCTCTCGGCGGGCAACGAGTTCGGCGCCGCGACTGTCGCAGGCTGCAATACCATCGATTCTCCGGGAGATGCTCCACTTCCCATAACAGTCGCCGCGCTCGACAAGGACCTCTCGCTGGCATCGTACAGCAGCCGTGGCTACACTTCGGACGGACGCGTCAAACCGGACGTCGCGGCCATTGGCTCCAATATCATGGCGCCCAACAAGGGCACCGGCACAGGCTACACCTCCAAGTCAGGCACCAGCATGGCGACGCCGCTGATGGCGGGCATCGTCGCGCTGACGCTGGAAGCGAACCCCGACCTGACACCGGCGGAAGTGAAGGATACTATCGTTGCCGGCTATTCCATCGAGCGTGAAATCCTCGATGATAGCGACCCTTACACCAACGACTGCTCGCTGCTCGAGACACGTCCCGATAACGAGTACGGCTATGGACAGGCGGACCCTCGCACCTTCGTAGAGGTTGCGGGGCAGATTGACCCGCTGTTGCAGGTAATCTGGACCATCCCGCCGCAGTATGCAGTGGTGAACAATACCACCGTCGAGGTGAAGCCGGAAATCTGGAACGGCTCTTGGCTTACCGGCGGTGCCGATTCCGGTGGCGTCCCTGCCAGCGGCGGCGTCGAAGTGCGCTTCGGCGCCTCCAGTTGGTATCCCGCCACCGACGTTTCCTCGAACGGCGACTGGTCGTTCTGGAAAATTCAGGTCCCGCCGGAAGCCGCCAAGGGCAACCAGACCCTCTCCGCACGGCTTGTCGTGGCACCAGACCGGATGTCGCCAATTAATTCGGCCAGCGTGGTGCTGCTCGACGAATATGAGCCTGCTCCGGCCGGAGGCGACGCTAGCTTCTGGAGCGTCGGCCGCGTCGCGCTCGTCATTGGCGTCGCGGCGCTGCTTGGCGGACTGGGTGGCTTCGCGCTCTGGATACGGCGGCCGGTGTAGCCCGGCATCCCCCTCAGGCGAGCCGCAGCCTTCCCGTCACGAACGGGTTTTTCTCGCGCTCACGGCCAATGGTCGTCTGCGGACCGTGGCCCGGGAAGACGAGCGTCTCGTCGGGCAGCGCCATCAGCTTGTCGCGGATGGACGCCATCAGCTGCGCGCCATCACCACCGATGAAGTCGGTGCGCCCGACCGAGTCGCGGAAGAGCACGTCACCGCCAACGAGCATTGGTGGCACCTTGTCGCTGGCGGGCGCGTAAAAGCAGAGTGAATCGGGGCTGTGGCCGGGACAGTGCAGCACATCGAAGCTGCTGTCGCCGACGGCAACGGTATCGCCCTCGTTGAGGAAACCACCCGGCTTGACCGGTTCTGGTGCGGGCATCCCGAACATGCGCGCCTGCCCCTCAAGGTTGGAAAGCCAGTCGGCGCAGAGCGGGTGACACTCGAGCCCCAGCTCGAGTTCGGCGACCGCCTGCGCCGCGACGCCAACGTGGTCGAGATGGCCGTGCGTGGCAATGAGTCGCCTGACGGGCGCACCACCTTCATCGAGCATTGCCAGGATTCGCTCCCACTCGGCACCGGGGTCGAACAGCACTGCAACGTCGCCATCGACCGCCAGAGTCGCGTTCATCTGCAATGGACCCACCGCGCGCTGGAGGATGCGCAGCACCATCAGCGGTTCAGCTCGCTTCGGCAGCCCACGTCTCAGCCAGCTGCACCAGCGTGCGGACGGTGATTCCCGTCGGCCCCTTGCGCAGGTGCGGTTTGCCCTTGTTGTCCCAGGCGGTGCCGGCGATGTCTAGGTGTACCCAGGGAGTGCCGTCGACAAATTCTTCGAGAAACTTGGCGGCCGTGACGGTCCCCGCCTCGGGGGTGCCGGAGACGTTCTTCAGGTCGGCCAGCTCGCCCTTCATCAGCTTGCCGTATTCAGCGTCCATAGGCAGCTGCCAGTAGCGCTCGCCCGCCGCGTCGCCTGCTGCCATCACGCGCCCTGCGAGTGCGTCGTCGTTGGCCATCACCGCCGCACGGGTCGACCCGAGCGCGTAGGTGACCGCGCCGGTGAGCGTCGCTGAATCTATGATGTGCGTTGCCCCCTCGGCGACGGCGTAGCAGAGCGCGTCGGCCAGCACCAGCCGCCCCTCGGCGTCGGTGTTGTCGACCTCGATGTGCTTGCCGTTCATCGCGCGCACGATGTCGCCCGGCCTCGTCGCGGTCCCTGACGGCATGTTCTCGGCCAGCGTCAGCAGCCCGGTAACGCGCAGCGGGACCTCGAGCCGTGCGATGGCGGTAATCGCGCCATACATGCAGGCGGCGCCCGACATGTCGTACTTCATCTTCTGCATGTTCTTCGACGGTTTGATTGAAATCCCGCCGGTATCGAACGTAATTCCCTTGCCGACCAGCCACAGGTGCGGCGCCTTCGGGGCCCCGCCAGGCGACCAGTCGAGTCGCACCAGCTGCGGCGGCCGCGCCGACCCGTCGGCGACCGAGCAGAGCGCGCCGGCGCCCATCGCGCGCAGCTCCGTCTCGCCCATGACGCTCACCGTTAGGCCATGCGCTGGTCCGTCGGCAGCCGCGCGCGCGGCGAATTCCTCAGGGCCGAGCTCGTTGGCTGGCAGGCACGCCAGTTCGCGCGCTAGATTGGTGCATTCACCCACGACGAGCCCCGCTTCGGCGCCGTCTGGCGATCCGCAGACGACCAGTGTTTTCAGCGCATTGTCATCGGATTCCAGCCGGTACTTCTCCAGCCCGAAGTCGCCCGCCACCGCGCCGGCGACCGCGCTGCGAGCGTCGCCCTCCAGCGCCAGCGCCAGCTGCCCGTAGCCCCGCGATTTGGCCGCGCGCACCGCCTGCCCGCCGAAGGCGAAGGCCACCTCGGTTGACCAGTCGTCGCCGCAGCCTATGAGCAACAGCCGCCGTGCCGCGAAGTCATTCGGGGAATGCAGCAGAGTCAGCTCGCCCACCTTTCCCTTCAGCTCGCCCGCGTCGCGCAGCGGCTGGACCAGCGTGCCGACCGCGTCTGGCTCCGATTTGCTGAAAACCGGTACCGCCAGTGCGTCGGCCGCAATCCCTGTTAGCTCTCCATCGTCAAACTCCAGCTTCATGCCGCGCCACCTACGGCCCCTTTATAGAAATGGAGCTGCGCTAGAACCGCAGCTCGCCTTCCGCCGTCAGCACCATCCGGCTACAGTCGTCCCCGACAGCGACGCCGGGGCCGAGAATGCAGTCCTCAATGACCGCGCCGGTCGCGCTGGCGCCAGCGAGCAGCACCGAGCGGCGTACGACGCACTTGTCGAGCGAGACGCCGGTGCCGATGACCGTATCGGGGCCAACTATGCTGCTTGTGATTTCCGCGTCGGCCGCAATCAGCGCGTTGCCGCGCACGCTGGCGCCGGGATGCGCCGCTGTCGCCTCACGCTCGAGCAGCATCGCGTTCGCCGCGAGATAGCTCTCGGGCGTCCCGGCGTCAATCCAGTAGCCCCCGAAGGGAAAGCCATGAAGTCCCGCACTAGCCAGCTGCGTGAAGATTTCGCGTTCGACCGAGACCTTGTGGCCGGCGGGAATCATCTCGAGCACCTGCGGCTCGAGTAGGTATGTCCCGGCATTAATCAGGTTCGATTTTTCCTCGCCCGGTGCCGGCTTCTCCTGGAAGCCGATAATCGCGTTGCCGTCCAGCTCCGCCACGCCGTAGCGGCTCGGGTCGGCGACCTCCCACAACGCTAGCGTCCCGAGCGCACCGGTCGCGCGATGCTGTTCCAGCATCGCCTCTACGTTGAGCGATGAGATGATGTCGCCGTTGAAGACTAGCGTCGTCCCCGAGATATGGTCACGGCAGTTGCGCATCGCACCGCCGGTCCCGAGCGGCTCCGGTTCCGGGACGGTAATGACCATGCGTTCGCAATCGACCGCGGCGAAATGCGCCGCGATGGCGTCGGCCTGATGATGCACTGCCAGCGCGACCTTCGTGACACGCTCCGGCAGGCTGCGCACCAGCCGCTCGAGCATCGGCACGTTGGCGAGCGGCAGCAGCGCCTTCGGCGTTGCCAGCGTCAGCGGCCGCAGCCGCGTGCCGAAGCCGCCGACAAGGATAATCGCTTCCACGTTACCGGAGCGGCGGCGGTATTAGAACGGCAGCGCGCCGCGCTGCCAGAGCGTGTCGAGCACCAGCCCTAGCGTGAAGAGCAGCCCGCCCAGTTTGACGAAGTGGAACGCCCATGCCACATACCAGAGCGGCCAGACCGGATACTCATCGGGCGGGTCGTCGGGCGAGCGCCCCTGCTTCATCTCGGGCGGCATCGCGTCGAACGCAATGCGGAACGCTTCCTGCGGGGTCGCCGGTACAGGCTCACCCAGCATGCGCGTGCAGAGCATCGCGCGCGGCAGCGCCAGCATCGCCAGCGCCATGAAGGGATGGCCGCCGCCGCCGACCGGCGGCGCATCGGCCGGCAGTGCCAGCCAGAAGCATACCGGGAAGAAGACCCAGATTAGCAGCTGTGTCAGCCGCGCCGCGCCGGCGAGGCCGAGCAGCACTGGAAGCGTGCGGATGCGCTTGCGCGAATCGTCGTCGTGCTTGTCCATGTGCGTGCCCATCACGACCGCCATCACCGTCAGGCCATACGGCACCGAGACCAGCATCGCCTGCTGCAATTGCGTTTCGGTCGCGACGTTGCCGGCGAGCGCCCAGAAAGCGCCGCCAACCATCAGCGGCCCCCACACCAGGAAGATGGCGAACTCCCCGAGCCCGAGCGACTTGA
>JAKURS010000006.1 GCA_022449705.1 Candidatus Poseidoniia archaeon
ACATTCTGCATCGCGAAGTCGTCGGTGACCAGCGTTGCCTTACGCTCGAGAGCCAGAGCCAGCAATTCCAGATCGACCGGCGAAAGCACGCCGGCATCGCCCGTCTCCTGCGCGGCGGTTTCCACTTGCTCCAGTGCAGCCACGTCGGCGACAGAGACCTGCAACCCGGCCGCGGCAAGCTGCGCGTGATATTCGAGGCTGCGCCGGTTAACCAGCTCTAGTTCAACGCCCGATACCGTCAGCAGCTCACCCTGCGGGTGACGGCGAGTTAGGAACGCGACGCTATCGAGAACAAACACAGTTCGCCAGCGCCAAGGCTGATATGAAGCGCACCCCTGAAAGCCATGGCCAAGCTGGCGTACGATGATGCCTGGCTGCCGTTCCTGAAGGAATTGCACGGCTGCGGCTGGTATCGCGAACTCGAACGCGCCATCCTGACCGAGGTGTCGCTCCACGGGCGCCGCGTGCTCGAGGTGGGATGCGGCCCTGGCTACCTCGTGCGGGACCTGCTCAACCGTGGTGCGCGCGTCACTGCGGTCGACCCGGACCCGGAAGTACTGGGCTTCGCGCGCTCGATTGCGCCGCGGGCGGAACTACGTGACGGAGACACGCACAGACTGCCGCCGGGAAAGTGGGAGTTCGGCGTGATGCTCAACGTGCTGCACCTAACAGACGACCCGCAGGGCGCGGTCGCGCATCTAGCATCGCGTGTCGATGGCGTCGTGCGGTTGCTCGTTGGGCGGCCGCGGCTGGCTGGCGGCGCCAGCAAACTGCGTCGTGGCGCCAGCAAAACGGAGTATGCGACCTTCCAGCGCTGGCGCGCCATCCTACACCAGCATGTACCGCCCGGTCCGCGCGGGCTGCGCATCATCTGCCAGCCACACCTGCACGAGCTGAAAATCCAGGATATCAACGGCATCGCGACGCTGGTGAGCGGTTACTCCGGCAGCTAGAACAGCCCGAACATCGGCCGGCAGGTAATCGCGCGCCAGACGAACGGCCGCGACAACCGGCTGAACGCAAGATTTACGAGTGGGTCGGGCAGCCGGAACAGCAACGCGCCGAACCACGCCGCGCGCTGCGAAGCGCGCATTTCGCATCCCATCTGCGCTTCCCAGCGACGCTCGTATTCCACCAGTGGCGTCCCGTCGCGGACATGCTCGGCGATGACCTGCCCCGCGATGCGGCCGGCAACCATCGCAGTAACGATGCCGGCGCCGTTGGAGGGGAACACCATACCTGCGGAATCGCCAACGAGCAGGTGCGGCGGCTTCACGAATCGCCGGATGGCGCCGGACATCGGCAGCAGCCCGCCTCCGCGGTAGGTGATACGGCCGTCGTAGTGCGCTAGGAATTCCACCAGAAATTCGCGCAGAGGCCGCCCGCGCGCGAAGCGTGGCTGGATGCCGAGCCCGATATTGGCACCGCCGCGCTTTGGAATCATCCAGCCGTAGCCGCCCGGCGCGACCGACCCGAAGTGCAGCTCGACCCGGTCGGGGAAGTCGCCTTCCATGAGGACAAAACTGACAGCGACATGCAGGCTCTGCTCGCGCCAGCGGGCGCGGCGCAGCGGGTCGTGCGGCCCGCCCGCACCGATGATGACTTGTCCTCGCACGGTGGTTCCGTCGGCGAGGTGCACCGCATGGCCGTCTACCGACGCGACGCCTGTCCCGAGCCGGAATTCCGCGCCGGCTTCACGTGCCGCCTGCTCGAGCGCCTGGTCGTGCGCAACGCGGTCAAGTATCTGGCCTCCGAATTCGAATTCCAGCGCACGGCCCGAAGGGGGAACTATGCAGAGTTTGTCGGTGAACCGCGAAATCGCCGTCTGCGGGGTGCGCAGCAGGTCGTCCAGATCCGGCACGTTCGGGCAAAGACGTGCCATCTCCGCGTTGGTTGGCACCAGCTCGCCGCACTGCAGCGGCTCGCCGATTACGGGGCGGCGGTCGATAACGAGCACGCGCGCGCCGCCTTCAGCCGCGTAGCGCGCGACAGTCGCGCCAGCCGGCCCGCCACCGATGATTACCGCGTCCCATTCCCCGTCCACAAACCCTGACGGTAGAGGCGAGTTAAGCAATTTGCCAAATCGTAAGGATGATATACCCCCCGGAGTGCGGCGGAGCATGCGTGCCGTAATCCTGACGGCCGGCGAAGCCGCACGCTTGCGGGGCTGGACCGCCAGCCGCCCCAAAGGGATGCTGCCGCTCGCCAACCGCACCATACTGGAGCACCTGGTCGAAGGACTGCGGCAGGCGGGCGTGCGCCAGGTGACCATGGTCGTTGGCCACGGCGCCGAGAGCGTGATGAGCCTGTTCGGAGACGGCGGGCGCTACGGTGTTGCGGTCGCATACGCCCGGCAGGAGAAGCTGACCGGCACGCTCGACGCGTTGCGACTTGGGGCTGCGACTGCCCCCAACGAGGAACTGCTGGTCGTGCCGGGCGACAATTTCGTTGCACCACGGGACTTTGCGGCGCTGCTCGAGCAGGATGGCGAGGCGCTACTCGCCAGTGAGGCACTGCGCTGGTCCAAGTGGGGTGGGCTCGAGCTGGAGGGCGACGCAGTGCACATCAGCTACGAGGCGCCCGAAGCAATGGGGCGCTTGCACTTCACCGGCATCACGCGGCTGGCGCCAAAGACTGTCACCGCCCTTACTAGCGCGAAGGTGCGCCACTTGGGGCAGGCGCTGCAGGCATTGCTCGCCTCCGGCGCTGTGCAGCCGGCGGTCGCGATGGCTGAGGCGTGGCACAACATCGTCTATCCCTGGGACCTGGTCGGCGGCAACCAGGTCGCACTGCGCTACCTGCGACAGGAGCTGGCGGGCACATGCGAGGCGGGTGTCACGATTCGCGGAGCTGTCACCATCGGCGATGGAACGCGCGTCGCCGCCGGCTGCTACCTGCAAGGGCCGCTCTCAATCGGCAGCGGCTGCCGCATCGGCCCTGGCAACGTGCTGGGCCCGTCGACGGCGATTGGCGACGGCGTCGAAATCGGTACGCATTGCGAAATCGCTGACACACTCATCATGGATTCAACCGCCATAGGCAGCTATACCCACCTGCAGGCATGCGTAATCGGCGAGGGGAGCGACTTGGGAGCGCATGTCATTGCGCTTCCCGGCCCGGAGGAGGCTATCTACCTGCAATCGCAGCACTCGGTCGTCGACCGCGGTGCGATGGTCGGCGACGGCTGCCGCATCGGCGACCGGGCGGTGCTGCAGGGCGGCTGCGTACTCTGGCGCGACGCCGCCGTTGGCGACGGCGAGACCGTGAGCGGCGAGTTCCCAGCGGAGGATAACTGATGTGTGGTATCGTCGGCTACGCCGGGAGCGGGAACGCGCCGCAAATCCTGATTGAAGCGCTCAAGCGGCTTGAATACCGTGGCTACGACTCATCTGGAATCGCAGTCCACGAGAAAGACGGACTCACTATCCACAAAAAACAGGGGCGCATCACGGTGATGGAAGAGGCGCTACCCGAACTGGCGGCAACGGTCGGTATCGGCCACACCCGCTGGGCGACCCACGGTGAACCGTCCGACGCCAACGCGCATCCGCAAGTCGATTCCAGTGGCGACATCGCCGTCATCCACAATGGCACGCTCGAGAACTATGCCGACCTGCGCTCTGGGATGGAGGCAGCGGGAATAGAGTTCAGCTCCGGGACCGATAGCGAGGTGCTGCCGCACCTGGTTGCGCGCCATTACGACGGTGACCTGCTCGCGGCCGTGCGGGCAGCCCTCGGGCAGGTAACGGGTGCTTACGCGATTGCGGTGCTGCACGCGGCGCACCCAGACGAAATCGTCGCGGCGCGCAACGAGTCGCCACTGGTGGTCGGCTTCGGCGAAGGGGAAAATTTCCTGGCAAGCGACGCGCCGGCAATCGTGAAGTATACGCAGCGTGTCGCATATGTCCGCAACGGCGAACTGGTGCGCTTTACCGCCGACAGCGTTGAAATCAGTGACATGGCTGGCAACACACGCGAGCCCGAGATAGAGGAGCTCGACTGGTCGGTTGAGGACTCTGAGCAGGGGGGCTACGCGCACTATATGCTCAAGGAAATCTTCGAGCAGCCCAGGGCTTTGCAAGAATCGCTGCTGCCAACCCTGGCAGAGGCTATCATCGACGGGCTCGACCTGGACTGGCGTATCGGCTCGATTTCAATCGTGGCGTGCGGCACTTCCCTGCACGCCGGGCTGGTCGGCAAGTATGTCATCGAACAGCTGACTGCCATCCCGGTCAACGTCTACCACGCCTCGGAATTCCGCTACTCGCCCCCGGTGCAGAACGTTGGTGGCATGCTCTCGGCGCGGCCGCTGGTGGTACTGATCTCGCAGAGCGGCGAGACCGCTGACACCCTCGCCGCCGCGCGGGTGGCGCGACAGCAGGGGTCGCACACGGTCGCCATCTGCAACGTCGGCGGCAGCAGCCTGACGCGTGAGGTCGACGGTGTTCTGCTGACGCGCGCCGGCCCCGAGATTAGCGTCGCCGCGACGAAGACCTTCCTGGTGCAGATGCAGGCGCTCTACATGCTGGCGGTTCATCTCGCCTACTCGCGCAAGAGCATGGACCTGCCGCAGCTGCGGCGCTGGGAGCAGGAGCTGCGAAGGCTGCCGCACTATGTCGGACAAGTGCTCGAGCGCCGCTCCGCCATCGCCAGACTGGCCAGTTCACTGACGCAGGCCAGCTCGCTCTTCTTCATCGGCCGCAACCTGGGCTACCCGATTGCGCTTGAGGGAGCGCTGAAACTGAAGGAAATCTCGTATCTCCACGCCGAAGGATACCCGGCCGGAGAGCTGAAGCACGGGCCGCTGGCGCTGCTTACGCCGCAGACGCCGGTAGTTGCTATCGCCAGCCAGGACCACACCCACGCCAAGCTGGTCTCCAACATGGAGGAGGTGGCGGCGCGCGGGGCGCCGCTGCTGGTCCTGGCGCAGGAGGGCGACGCGGACGCGCGGCGACTATCAGAACAGGTCATTACGCTCCCCACCAGCGACTCGGTGCTAATGCCATTCACCGCTGGCGTCGCGCTACAGCTGCTGGCCTACCACGTCGCTGACGAGCTGGGGTGCGAAATCGACAAACCGCGCAACCTGGCCAAGTCGGTCACGGTTGAGTAGAGAGCGCGTTCAGCGTTGTGATTTCCGGCGCGCGATAAGGGCCAGCGCACGGCGCACGCCCCCGAAGATGCGAGCTAATTAACGAGTAGGCTGGCCCGCTTACTTCCCACGCGACTCGCGCGCCTTGGCGCGCAGCTCACTCGAGTTGCACTTGCGGCAGCGGACAGCCCTGACGGAGTTGCGGGCGTTGCAGCGCATGCAAATTTTCTTGCTGAAGAGTCGCGCCTCCGCTTCCGGGAATCGAGCCATACCGCGCCGTATCAGGGGGGGATAAAAGCAATTTCGCTGAACACCAAATATTTAAAACCGGTTCGTCAGGCCGGGGGCGTGCGGGCAATCGCGGGAATCGTGTTGCTGGCGCTGCTGCTGGTGCCCGGCCCGGCAGTCGCCAAGGAGGAGTTGCCAGCACTAGCGCTGGAGCTGGAATTCAGCGATGAGCGCAGCGGCGAAGCGCGGCTGCAGCTGGCGTGGCCTGGAGGCAGTGAACCACCCGAAGCGCTTGACTGGCCGGGACTGCAGGCGCACTACGCCGATGAGAATTTCTCGCTCTCCGGTAACCGCACCGCCGAGGTAGTGCTGCGCTACTTGGCGGGCCCGCTCCCGGGGGGCAATTCCAGCGAGGCGCTCGCCGGGACAATTCTGGGGAGCAGCCCCATGGAGGAGGCGGAAATCAGCGACTTTGCCGCGGAGCGTGGGTCGCTCGCACTCACGGTTGACTTCCGGCTTGCCGATGGGGGGCCACTGCATCCACTGATGTTCGCGACGCAACTCGGAAACGCCAGCGGGCTGCAGCTCTCGCTCAGCGTCAGCTACCCACCCGACACGGAGCTGGAGACCAACGAGTTCGTGCTGGACCACTTGCGGCTGCCAACCGGTGGGCGGCTGGGCGGGCTGTCGCTGTCGCCTGTCGCAGGCGCCGCCGCCTACGACCCGGCCGAGGGCGAGATTGCTCTGGGCGAGGCTCCAGTATGGGCTGACGGCCGCGTGATGGCGGTCGCTATCGCGCTGCAGCTGCTACTCATCATCGCCGTCAGCTACCAGGTGGGGGGCGGACTGCTGCGGCCGCTGCTGTTCTGGGTCACGGCACTGCTCGCCTACCTGTTCGTCTCGTTTCCCTTCTCGACAGGACTCTGCTATGGGATTATCCTGTTCGGACTGACGCGGCAGTACCTGCACGCACTCGAAGCGCGCGAGCTGGCGCGCGACATGGGGGGCTTCGTCGACGCAATACTGTCGCGGCCGCGGAGTGAGGCTAGCGATGGCCCGAACGGCGCTACTGGTGGTAGTAGCTACCAACTGCAGGAGCTGCATGTCCCACGCAATCCGCTGGCGCGGCTGTTCCCGTTCAAAGTGCAGGAGCTGTTCCTGATCTACGATGACGGGCGGCTCATCTCGCATGCGGCGCTGCATGGCTCGCACCTGGCTGACTCGGAAATCGTGAGCTCGATGCTCACCGCTATCGGCGACTTCATCAAGGATTCGTTTCGCGCTGACGACAAAGAGGGGGGACTGGAGAACCTGAAATATGGCAACCTCAACCTGCTGGTCCAGCGCAAGCGGCCGCTCTACCTGGCAGGAGTAATTTCCGGTACGCCGCCAGATAACTTCGGGATGATAATGAAGGAGTTCCTGAATGAGCTGTGGGACGAGTACGGTTACACCATCGGTGCAACCTGGAACGGTGACACCAGCAACCTGGCTCCAATCGCTAAGGAACTCAGCCGTTTCATCGCCTACTGGTCGTCTACACGCTGACTACCTTTGTATATACCGGGAACAGCCTGTTACACTCGATGAGCGGGCCTGGCGACGACGACTGGCAGCTTCAGGAACTGTTCCTGCTATTCGACGACGGGTGACTCCTGGCGCACGCCTCGCTGCGGGAGCAAGGAGAGCTGGAGCGGGAGGTGGTTGGTTCAATGCTCACCGCAGTCAGTGACTTTGTCGGTGACTCATTCTCGACGCGCGACGGACTGCTGGAGCAACTGCGCGCCGGCGACCTGAACATACTGCTGCACCGTTCCGGACCGCTGATGCTGGCTGGCCTGATCACAGACCCGCCCCCCGCCGCGCTGAACGAGCGGCTGCAGGGGATGGTCGAGCAGGTGCGCGAGAGTTACAGCTACCTGGTCGATGACCAATGGAACGGCAGCGCCAGCCTGTTGGAGTGCGTGCGCGAGGAGCTGAAGGCGCTGCTCTATCGCGAGGGAGGGCCAAATTCTTTTACCGGGGGGCCAATCCGCGCCGCGGCAGCGGCCGTCACGGGCGGTCACCGCGCGAGGAAACGCCAATTGACGATACAGAAACGTTTCAGTACGACAGTCGCGGCACTCTGCGACGGGATAGGGAGGTAGCGAACTGGACCTCGCGAGCCTGAGTGAGACGCTGGCCGGGCTGAGCTGGGGCTACGTCGCTTTCTTCCTGCTGCTGGCACTGGGAGTTTCGTTTCTCTGCTCACTACTGGAGGCAGTACTGCTCTCGACCAACTGGTCATTCATAGAACGGCTCTCGCGGGAGGGGCACAATAGCGGCCAGCTGCTGCGCAGCCTCAAGGAGGAAATTGACTCGCCACTGGCGGCTATCCTGACGCTCAACACGGTAGCACACACCGTCGGTGCCGCAGGTGTAGGCGCTGAGTTCCACCAGCTGGGGAACGGCTGGTTCACCGCCGCCTCGATTATCCTGACTCTGCTCATACTGGTCTTCTCCGAAATCATTCCGAAAACTATTGGTGCCACCCACTGGCGCTCGCTGGCTCCCGCGGCGGCGCACGTCATTCACTGGCTAGTACGGCTCACCTGGCCTGCGGTCATCGTACTGCGCCGCTTCTCGCGCACCATCGCGCCCAACGGCAGCCATCCCGAAATGACCCGGGAAGAGATGATTGCGGTGGCGGAGCTGGGTGAGGACCAGGGCACGCTCGATCGGGGCGAGACGCGCGTCATCCGCAACCTGCTCACGCTCGACAACATTCACGCCGAGGACGTGATGACCCCCAGTACGGTGATGCTAACCTTTCAGCAATCGCAAACCGTGGCAGAGGTGGTCGAGGCACACTCGCCGCTACCTTTCTCGCGCATTCCGGTCACCGACGCAGGTCTGGACGACGTGGTCGGCTTCGTGTTGCGCAGCCAGCTGATGGAAACTTACGGCGGCGACGCCGGCGACACCCCACTAGGCAAGCTGCTGCAGCCGCTGCACACCGTCGCGCCGGGCGACAGCGTCGCTGATCTACTCGACGAGTTCATCGGGAGGCGCGAGCACGCCTTCCTCGTTGTCGACGAGTACGGCACCACGCAGGGGCTGATTACGCTCGAGGACGCTGTGGAAACGCTGCTCGGCGTCGAAATCGTCGACGAGTCCGACTCGGTCGAGGATATGCGACAGCTGGCGCGCGAGCTGTGGGAGAAGCGACAGCAAAAGAGCGTCAGCCGGCCCGCCAGCGGCTGAGCCGCTCGGCCACCCGGTTGCCGGCCCAGAGCAGGGACGGCAGCACCAGCAGTGCAATCAGCACCGCATAGACTATTGTCAGCGCGGTCAGCAAGCCGAAATTACGCACCAGTGGCATCGGGCTCAGCAGCAGAACCGCGAAGCCGCCTACCGTAGTCAGGCCGGAAATCAACAGCGCCGAGCCGGTCTGGTGAATCGTCACCTCCAGCGCCCCCTGCTCCGAGCGGCGCGCCAGCTCCTCGCGGTAACGCTCGATGATATGGATGGCATAGTCGATGCCCAGCCCGACGGTTAGTGCAGTCACCATCACCGTCATCACGTTGAGCGTGATGCTGAGTACGGCCATGCTGCCCAGAATCCAGATGGTCGCCAGCCCGACCGGCAGCACGTTCAGCAGCCCCAGTCCAAAATGGCGATAGATGGCGACCAGCAGCAGCATTGCCAGCGCCACCGAGAGCAGCGTCGACTTTAGTTGGGTGCTCTGGATGGCGTCTATCGTCGTCACCGTCAGTACGTGACCACCTGTCAGACTGGTCTCGGCGCCGGCAAAGCCACGGTCAGGCAGGTCCTGCTCCAGGTCGCTTATCATCTGCTCCAGCGCGTGGTTGTCCAGCTCGCGTGATACGGTGGGCCCGATGAAGACGCGTACCACCGCCGCGCTGTACTCACCCTGCGCGTCACGGTAGAGTACCTGTTTCATCCTGGCAGCGTAGGTAAGGTTGGTGAACGGGTCGGCCAGCTCCAGGTCGCGCTGGTAGAGGTAGTCGTACAGCTCACGCACGTCATGTGAGCTGGTCTCGCCAAAGGGGCCGCCCTCCTCGGTCAAGTGGAAGGTGTGCTGGAGCGACTGCACCCAGACAAAGCTGTCGCCGCGCACCGCCGCGTTGGCAATCAGCGCCTCGCTGCTTTCCGGATCTCGCAGGTGGCTGAACTCCAGCTGCGCCCGCGCCGCATTGGCCGGCACCTGGAAGGAGAGAGAGCTGCCGGAGGGGTGTTCCGTGTCGTTGCCCAGCGCATTGCCATCTTCATCCTGCCAATGCAATGTCACTTCCAGCGAGAGCAACGAGGCACGCTGCGAATCCGCCTCCCAAGTCACACTGACCATCTCACCGGCCGGGACGCGGAAGGACTGGCTGCGCTGCCACTCGTGGCTCGGATTGCCGCCCTGTGCCAGCGCGTACGGCTCAGCGGCGATAGCGGTGGTGACCACTGAGCGGACCGACTCGACCATCGGCTCACCGCCCAGCTTGATAACAAATGTATCATCGCTCATGCCCCACTCCCCGCTGCCGGGCTGCCCTGACTCCAGTTCGGCCAGCTCGTCCAGGAACCCGGCGCGGGTGACGTTTCCCTCGACCAGGACTTGCGATTGCGAGTAGCTAGCGCCGCGGAAATCGGTGCGAATCTTCTCGGCGGTGACCATCACCTCCAGCTCCTCGGAGAGGAAGTCGTCCAGCGAAAAACTGGTGTCAACACGGCTGGCGCCCGCCAGCGCGAGCAGCGTGACGACGGCTACCACTGCCAGGATTGCCACGGGCCGGCTCTCGACCGCCATCGCGGCGCGGGTCACCGCCCGCTCGACCACCTCCGCGCCCGGGTGGGTCGGCACCGCTTCCAGTCGCGTGTCGAGCAGCAGCCGCGACGCAGTGTGGAAGGTGAGCGTCAGCAGGAAGGCGCTGGTGATGCCGGCCGCGCAGAGCAGGCTGAAGTCGCGTATCGGCCCCACTCCGGCGGTGACGCCTGAGAGGAACGCGATTACCGTCGTGAGCATTGCCAGTGCCAGCGCCCGCCCGGTGTGCCACTGCGCCTCCCACAGCGCCTCCGGCACCCTGCGTCCCAGCGCCAGCTCCTCTTGGTAGCGCCGGCTCATATGCACCGCGAAGTCGATTCCCAGCCCCGCCACCAGCGGCAGCACCGCCACGTCGATAGCGGTCAGCCGCATTCCTGTCAACCCTGCGAAAGAGAAAGTCCACGTCAGCGCCAGCAACAGCGTCACCAGCGGCAGCAGGACGTACGACCAGTGCCGGAAGGCGTACCAGAGCAGCAGGGTAGACACCAGCAGCATGCCGCCGCCCATCAGCAGGTTGGTGTGGCTGGTGGTCTGATCGACGTCGTACGCCAGCAGGTCAACCGAGAACGCCTCGGCGCGCACCTGCTCGCCTTCCCATTCCTGCGCCAGCTGGCGCAGCTGCTGCCCCACCTGCTTGCGCTCCGGGGTTGTCAGCTCCGGGTCCAGATTGAGCAGTACCAGCGCCGCGCTCGCAATCGGCCCGTCACGGCACTCCGCATCCTGGTCCAGGAGGCTGATCATGTCCAGGTCGCGGTGCACCAGCACATCGGTGATGAAGGTCACATGATGGTACGAGTAGTTGCCCCCCTCGGACTCGACCAGCGCTGAGTAAACTTCATCCCAGGGGCAGTCGCTGAGGCTGATTGCTTCCAGCGAGGTCCCTTTTTCGCGCAGTGCCGAATCAAAGAAACTAGATACAGAGACCGCGGTGCGCACCCCCTCCAGCTGCGCCGCCTGCCAGTGCAGCTCCTGAATTTCGAGCAGCGCCTCCATCGTCAGGGTATTATTGCCGTTAGTGGGTGTCACGTAGAGCTGGGCCACCTTTGATTCACGGCCAAACAACAGCTCGACCCGTTCATGCTGCCGTGCCGCCTCCGAGTCTGGCAGGAACGCCTCCACATCGGTCTGGAAGCTCACCTGCAACAGCGACGGTGCCAGCAGCAGCGTCAGTAACAGGGTCGCAATGACTGTCGCGCAAGGTCGTTCCAGCGGCAACCGTGCGGCGCGCTCAAGCATCGCCGCCGGCAGGCCGGCGCGGCTAATAAGTGTGCTTCAGCGACCGCGCCGCCGCTGCCGTTGCTGGTAGGCGCGGATGGCGCGCAGAAAGTCAACCTTGCGCAGCGCCGGCCAGTAGACATCAGTGAAATAGAATTCCGAGTAGGCGAGCTGCCAGAGCAGGAAGTTGCTCACCCGCTCCTCACCCGAGGTGCGCAGGATCAGGTCCGGGTCGGGCAGGTCGCCGGTATAGAGATGCCTTGAGATCATCTCGGTATCGATGTCGTCAGGCGCCAGTTCTCCCGTCTGCACCTTCCGCGCCAGCTGCTGCACCGCCTGGATTATTTCCTGACGGCCGCCGTAGGCGACGGCGATGTTGTAGCGGTAATCATCGTACTGCGCCGTCCGTTCCTCGGCGTACGCAATGGCATCACGCACCCGCTCCGGCAGCAACTCACGATGGCCCAGCGCGCAGACACGCACGCGATTGCCGTGGATGCGTGGGTCATCGCCCACCTGCCGGAACGCGTCGGCGAACAGGTCCATCAGTGTCTCCAGCTCTTCTGGCGCGCGGTCCAGATTCTCGGTCGAGAAGGCATAGACGGTCAGGACCCGAATGCCCAGTTCCTGGCACCACTCCATCATCTCTTCCAGCTTGCCCCGCCCGCGCAAATGACCCTCGAACGGCGCGAGGCCAAGCTGCTCGGCGAAGCGGCGGTTACCATCCATAATGACCGCCAGATGGTGCGGCAGCGGCCCCTGCCGCAGCTGGCGCACTAGGCGTTTCTGGTAGAGCGTATAGACTGGTCCCAGCAGCCGACCGAGCCTGAAGAGCACGGCGCGGCACCTTCGTGACCCATATATGAAGCCGGACACTGCCGCCGCGTGGCGAGCGAGTGGGTCTTCGAGCTGGGCGGCGAGCAGCCGCAACTGGCACAGGCGGAGCTCGCAGAGCTGCTGGCGGCGGCCGGCTGCGAGCCCGCTGTCGCCGGGCAAGATGAATTGCGGCTGCGCTGCATCCTAGCGCGACCGCCCCCGCCCGGGCTGCTGGCGCGGCTAGGAATGGTTCGCGGCGGCGGCGAGCTTACGGCTGCCGGCTCGCTGGAAGAGCTAGAGGCTGCGGCGGCCGCTATCGACCTTGACGGCGCGCGCTTCGCGGTGCGCTGCGCGCCCGGCGCGCTGGAGCTACGGGCGGTCAACCAGCGGCTCGGCGCCGTGCTGGCGAAGCACGGTCGCGTCGACCTAGAGCGGCCTGAAATCACGGTACGCGTCTTCCAGAGTGATGCACTCGAGCTTGTGCTCGAGCGCGAAGCGACCGGTTACCGCCGCTGCCTAGAGCATCACCTGAATCGGCGGCCGCGCTTCGCGCCGGTCTCGCTGCCGCCACGGCTGGCACGCGCGATGGTCAACCTGGCGCTCCCGTCAGGCGACGGGCAGCTGCTCGACCCCTTCTGCGGCACCGGTGGGCTGCTCATCGAGGCGGTCGACTGCGGCTTGGCGGCAAGCGGTAGCGACCTCGACGGAGAGATGGTCGCCGCGACGCGCGAAAATTTGCGCCACTTCGGCTTTACCGCCATGCTGGAGCAGGGCGACGCCGCTGTGGTAGTACGGCAGATGCGGCCAGCAGCAATCGCGACCGACCCGCCCTACGGTCGCTCCGCCTCCACTGCACGCGAGCCACTCAAGGTGCTGATCGCCCGCTTCAGCGCGGCGTGCGCGGCAGCGTTGCCGGCCGGCGGGCGGCTGGTGCTGGCGCTGCCAGACCCGGCGCTGCTGCCGCAGGCGGGCTTCAGCGAGCTGCACCATTGCGAGTGGTACGTGCATGGGTCGCTGACGCGGCACCTGCTGGTGCTCGAGCGAAACTGAGGTGGCACGGCGTCAGTACTCGACGCGAATCATGACTTCCCATTCCATCGAGCCCTGCTCGGCCTCGATTTCCCATTTCCAGCCGCCGACCGACTCCAGGTCGGCGCCGCTGAACTCTTTGCTGTAGCTGTCTTCGCCCTGCTCGGTCTCGTTGTAGATTACGTCGCCGGTGGAGTTGTAGATGGTGACTGCCACCTGGGCGTTCAGGACGCCGTTCTGCGACAGGTTCCATTCCACGCTGACCAGCGCCGCATCAGCTTTGACCTGGAAGGGGACCTCGTCTGAATTGCAGCTGCCGCCGGTCAGCTGGCACGAAACAGTCCCGTCGCCTTCAAAAGTCTCGGTCTGCGATTCGGTCACCGAGATGACCGTCTCGGCGCTGTCGTTGAGCCCCGCGGGGTCGGTCACAGTCAGCCTCACGGTGTAGGCGCCCTCGGTGTCGTAGGCATGGCTGACGGTCAGCCCCGAGGATGAATTGTCGTCGCCGAAGTCCCAGGCGTAGGTGAGCGGGTCGCCGTCGGGGTCGCTCGACTGGTGGCCCTGAAGGCTCACTGTCTCGTCGACCCGTACCTGCCCATCGGCGGGGCTGGTGATGATGATCGCCTGCGGCGCGCGGTTCTCCTGCTCCTGTTCATCCTCGTCCGCTTCCAGTACCAGGAACCAGTAACCCGAACCGGCGCCAGCACCAGCGATGAGCAGCAGCAGCAGGGTAATCAGGCTCAGTTTTTTCACGGCAATGCGAGACCGTGCGCAGCGCTATAAAGAATTGCGCACGAAGACGGGCAGGTAGCTTCAACGAAAGCATATAAATAGGGACCTAGGCTGCCGCCCACTCCGGACACTGTCCGGGAGGCATATTTGGTAGACGAGAGCGAGTTCAAGTACATTGTCCGCATCGCCAGCACTGACGTTCCGGGAGAGCAGCGGCTGGCGTACGCACTTCCCCGCATCAGAGGTATCGGCCAGCGCATGGGCCATGCACTGATTGCCGAGCTCGGGCTCGACCCCGGCCGTCCTGCTGGTGAACTGGACGACAACGATGTCGCCCGCCTCGAGGAAGCGGTGACCGGTGCCGCGCAGCGAGTGCCGGGCTGGCTCACCAACCGACAGCGGGACTACGACAGCGGCGAGGACCTGCACGAGGTGAGCATAGACCTGCAGCTGACTCGCGAAGAGGACGTCAACAGGCTGAAGAAAATCAAGTCATATCGCGGCGTACGCCACGCCTCCGGCCACAAGGTACGCGGCCAGCGCACCTACTCCAACGGGCGACGCGGCCTGGCACTGGGCGTCAGCCGCAAGAAGATAAAGAAGTAGGACCATGGGTGACCCACGCTTTCCCCACAAGCATTACGATACTCCTTCCCACCCCTGGCAAAAGGAGCGCATCGAGACGGAGAAAGCGCTGGTCCACCAGTATGGCCTGCGGAACAAGCGTGAAATCTGGAAGGCAAACACCAGGGTGCGGGAGATGCGGCATCAGGCGCGCTCACTCACCGCCAACGCTGCCTCGGTGCAGGCGCAGAAAGAACGCGAGCTGCTGCTGGCGCGGCTAAGCCGGCTCGGGATGCTCGAGCAGGGCGCCGACCTGGACGACGTGCTGCGCATGAGCGTCGAGAAGCTGCTCGACCGGCGGCTGCAGACGCAGGTCTACCTGCAGGGTCTGGCGGGAACACCTAGTCAGGCTCGGCAGCTGATTACGCATGGCCACATCGCGGTTGACGGCACCGTCTCGCGAGTGCCCGGGATGCTGGTCACCCGCCTCCAGGAGACGCAGATTGCCTACGGCAGCGGGTCGCCGCTCACCAGTGACCTGCACCCGGTGCGGCCCAAACCGCGCGGTGAAGCTGATTTCGCCGACCAAACGGTGGAGGAAAAGACAGCGGCTCCGGCCACGGACGAGAAACCACCGGAAGAGAAGGCCGAAACTGACGGGGAGAAAGAACCCGCCCCGGAGGAACCACCCGCGGAGGCTGACGAGCCCACTGCCGAGGAAGCGAAGGATGACGCTCCGGCTGCAGCCGCTGATGAGGCAGCCGGGAGCAAGGACAATTCTGAAACCAGTGGGGGGAAGGCATGACCGAGCGCTGGGCGGTGGCGCACATCTTTGCGTCGCACAACAACATCATCATCACCGTCACCGATCCAACAGGGGCGGAAACCATCGCCAAGTGTTCGGGCGGCATGGTGGTGCGGGCGCAGCGCGAGGAGTCGCGCCCCCACGCGGCAATGCTGGCGGCCAACCAAGTCGCCGAGACGCTCAGGGAGCGTGGCATCGAGCAGGTGCAGGTGCGGCTGCGCGGCGCCGGCGGCAAGCGGGGCGGCAACCCCGGGCCAGGCGCGCAGGCGGCCATCCGGGCGCTGACGCGCGCAGGCATCCTGATTACCCGCATCGATGACGTCACTCCCATCCCGCACGACGGCGGCAAGCCCAAGGGCGGACGGCGGGGCCGGAGGGTGTGATGAAGCTCACTATCCTCGAAATGCGCGACGACTACGGACTACTCGAATTCGAGGAAGTCAATTACTCATTCCTGAACTCGCTGCGAAGGGCACTGGTCACAATGGTTCCCTGCCTCGGTATCCACAAAGTGGACTTCCACATGGGTGCGCTCGGCTCATGGACCGATGAAGAGGGCGAAGAGCACGAATACGAGTCGCTCAGCGCAATGTTCAACGAGATTCTCGCTCACCGACTCGGGATGCTGCCAGTGCCAACCGACTCCGCGACATTGCAGGCGTTCAGTGCGGCGCTGGACGACCCGGAGCAGCAGCCGGAAATCATGTACTCGCTTAACATGCAGGGCCCCTGCACCGTCTACTCAGGCGACCTAGAGCCAGTAAATGGCGACAAGTCCCTGGCCATCCCCGACCCACACATCCCCATCGTCAAGCTGGGCAAGGGGCAGGCCATCCTGGTCTACGCCCGGGCAATCATCGGCTCGGGAGCCCGGCACTCCAAGTGGCAGGCGGTCGTAGCGCCGCGTTTCCACGAAGCACAAACGCTGCGCCTGAGCGGCGCGCGGAGCAAGGAACTGGTCGAGGCGGCCGGGACCGGCGGCTTCCGCAAGAGTGGCAAGGCGCAACTGCTGAAGGACCCTGTCAAAGTGTACCACGCTATTCGCAAACTGCGACGGTTCCACGCCGACGAGAAAGCACAGGCAGCGATTGAAATCGAGACGCTACCCGACCATTACCTGTTCGAGTTCGAGACCACTGGCGCGATAACTGCCGGGCTGGCGCTGGAGCAAGCCCTTAAAGCGCTCGATTCGCACTGCGTCGAGTTCGTCGCTGGCCTCGAAGCGGCGGCCTGAGCGGGGGTCGCATAGCATGGCCAATTGCGCCAGGTTGAGGGCCTGGTCCTTCAGAGGTACGAGGGTTCAAATCCCTCCCCCCGCACCATTTTTATTTTATATTTATATCGTGCAGTGAAACTATCTCGTATTCCCCACCCGGCAATAGCTTCTCGATAGCCTCGCGGGATTGCCTGAAAGCGGTCGCCAACTGCGCCACCAGTGCTTTGCGCTCGGTGAAGCCGGGTTTCAGTGTAACCCAGCGGCGAGCGTGCGCCTGCACCGCCGCAACTGGCCCCGCCATCAACTTCAGCGCACCCTCCCATTCGATTTCGCCCAGCGCCAGCTCGACCGGCAGGTTGCGGTGCCAGTTGCGCCGGCCGCGCACCATGAAAGCGCCCTTAGGCAGGAACTCCCCCGCCGGCGGCGTCTTCG
Organism: Candidatus Poseidoniia archaeon; assembly: GCA_022449705.1. Classification (GTDB taxonomy): domain Archaea; phylum Thermoplasmatota; class Poseidoniia; order MGIII; family CG-Epi1; genus UBA8886. The sequence continues at coordinate 16,943 of JAKURS010000006.1, forward strand.
AAACCTGGTCCTGCTCGACCCAGTAGGCATGCCCGGAGGCGACCCCCGCGCCCCAGGCGCGCGAGCAGGCGAGGCTGAAACGGCATGCTTCCTCCATCGCCGCCTCCGACGGCGACTTCGCCCCGTGCTTGACTACCACTGAGGGTGCGCCGTGGACGTCGGCGTGCGCGTAGCGGTCGTCCTGCTTCAGGTAGCGCTTGACGACACGATCGTTAGAGGTGGCATCGCGGCCCGCCACGGCAATCTCGCCGGTAGACGCGATGAACCAGCGGTAGCGTTCGAACCATTCCTGCGGCGCTGCCGGGGCAGCGGGCTTGCGCTTGGATGGGCGCGGCGTCACCGCCAGCTCGCGTGCACGCGCTGCCTTGCGCTCCAGCCGCTTGGCGGCGTCAAAGAGCCGCGAGGCGTTCGCCTCCACCGAGAGCGTAGCGTCCAGCTCCAGCTCACGCCCTTCCAGTTCAACCGTCAACCGGCCGCGGTGGTCCGGTTCGCCTGCCCGCAGCGCCTTACCGGCCGTATCGGCGTGCGCAAAGAGCAAATCGCCGTTGCTGCGCAGCTGTATCGCTTCGGCCTCGAACTGCGTCGCTGCTGCGCGCTGCTTCGTCAGGCGGCGCTCGTCGGCGTCCGGCTCTTCCACTGGTGGTGGACGCAGGGCGCGAAAGACAGCAATCGCCTCGTCGAGGCTCTCAAAGTCGCGGCGCTCGTCGTAGCCTTCGAGCAGGAACGGCGAGACCGTCATCGGTTCGCCAGCACGGAAGTAGATAGCGGGCTGCCGCTCACCATCGAGCAGTTCCTGCAGTCGCTGCCATAATTCAGCCGAGGTAGCGGCGGGTAGGGACACGGCTTGCGTCCCCATCAGGCCCAGGGCGATTGTCTCGGCCAGGTCGCCGCCCAGGTTGCACTCGACCGCCAGTGCCGGCACCAGCTCGCGCTCCGACGATGCCAACCGTTCGCGGAACTGCACCTCGCTCGCTGCGAAGGGGTCGAAGGTAGCGGGCGGCGGGCGGTATTCCTTGCCGGGCGCCAGCGTGCGGTGGCGGAACTTCTGCCGCCGCAGCGCCTGCACGATAATACCATCCTCGCAGAGCAGCGCGTTCCCGCGATGGAACAGCTCGAGCAGCAGCACCGGCCGCGCCTCGCCCGCCGCGAAGCGCAGCTCCAAGATGCGGTCAGCGTCCAGCTGCGCAACGCGCTCCAGCCGCGCCTTGCGGATGTGTCGTCGCAGTTCGGTGACGAAGCCGCCCAGCGTCGGAGCGCCGGCCGGGGCGTCGCCCAGCCAGGCCCAGCCCTGCAAATCGACCAGCAGCCGCAGCACGCCGCGCTGGTGATGACGCAGCTTGAAGTGTAGCAAACTGGCTTCAGGGCGCTGCACCTGCTCGACGCGTGCACCGACCAGTGATTGCCAGCCCTCAACCAGCGCTCGCAGGTCGGGACTGCTGAGCGCCTTTTTCATCGCCTCCCGCAGTCTACTCTTCGTCTTCGCTGCGGTAATAGCGTGACAGCAGCACCGCCGCACCGACTGCTGCGGTCAGGGCCGTGAAGCTCAGGTAGAACGACGGGTTGCTCGCCTTGGTGCGTACCACCTTGAAGTGGGCCGTACCCTTGTTGTTGGTCTCGTCGCTCTCCAGGATTGCCTTGTCTTTCGGTTCGCGTCCGTCCAGGTTGTTGAACTGGTCAACGCGCACCTCAATTGGCAGGCCGCTCTCGGTGTCGCTGTGCGCGCGGCTCGGCTTGAAGCTCGCCGAAACCGTCACTTCAGAGCCGTGGGTCAGCGTAGCGAGGTACTTGACGTCGACCGTTGCGCCATCGACCGTGAACAGTACATCCACGGTGGTCGCGGTGTTCCCGGCGACGTCAACGTTGCCACCATTGTTGCGCACTTTAGCGTAGACTGTTATCAGCTGCGAGTCACCGCGGGCGGTAATCCAAGCCGATGTGTGCGAGAAGGAAATGTCGGTGTCCTTGATTTCGAAATCAGGCTCGGGCACCACTACGGTTATGGACTTGGTATCGGAGGCACCGTTGTCACTCGTCACGGTGAGCATTACGATGTAGGTATCCGGAATCTCGTTCGAATAGGGAGTTATACTCATCTGGCCGTTGATAGTATGCTCCGCGAGCGGGCTGCTCTGCCCCTTGATAGTCTGGTCGGCGGGCAATCCATCAGAAAGAGTCCAGCCGCTGCCGGTGGTAGAGATGGAGAAGTCGTAGGTATCATCCAGCCAGCCGGTGTTGGTCACTGTGTAGCGCCAGGTCGTGGTCTCGCCCTGAAACACGGCGATGCCGCCGTCGACCGATGTTGTCTCAATATCAAGCTCCACCGTGTAGGGGCTGACCGCGATGACCTCCAGTTCGAGCGCGTTGGTGAGGTTCAAAGAGTTCGCGGGGTCGCCATCGTTGTCATCCGGCGCAGCTATGTAGCGCGGGTCGGTCTTGGCGTATACCGACAGCGTGTTCGAGGAACCGCCAAAGCAGGGGGAAACGCACCAGACATCCACCAGCACCGTCGCGGATGTGCCTTGCTCGATGTCGAGTATGTTGTCATCCAGCATCTCACCATCCTCGTCGTAGAAAAAGTACATCCACTCACTTCCCGCGAGCCAAGTGCCATAGACCTTGGTGGTCTGCCAAGCGAAGTCGGTGCCAGCGTTAGCCAGTGTCAGGGTGAACATGACATTCTCGCCCTCAAGCACGGTGGCGCTGGTCTTGTCGGAGCTCAGCGTTACCGGCGAACCGGCGCTGACGGTCTGCGTCACCACCAGCGAACCAAAGAGCAGCGCTGCCACCGCCAGAACCGTCACGGTCCTGCGGCCACCAACTCGAGATACGTCTTTAGGAGTCATCCTTACCATTCCTGCCCCGTACCAACGGGACAGCGGCGTACTTAATCCGTATTTTATAAACCTTTGGTGCTGTCATCGTCGGTAGGTGGGGTGATTTAAACCATAAGGCCGGGTGGCAGGCGAATGGCAGGCATGATACCGGTCGAAAAAGACGTGGCGCGCTTCGGTGCACTGTTCGCCGCCGCGGCCACCACCACGCCGCAGCCGCAGCCGTGCAGCGCCACCAGCGTTATCGTCGCTGGCATGGGCGGTTCCGGCATCGCCGGCCGGCTGGCGCAGGCGCTCGCGGAGCGGTGCGGTGGGCTGCGCGTCAGCGCCTGGAGCGACTACGGGCTGCCGGCGTGGGCAGACGGCAGCGAGCACGTTTTTGCCGTTTCGTATTCGGGCAACACTGCCGAGACGCTTTCCGGTGCTGAGCGCGCCATCGAGCTGGGCACCAACTGGGAGGCGATTACCACAGGCGGCCGTCTCGCCGCACTGGCGCATGAGCATAGCGCACCCGTGACGGCGGTCGAGCCGGGCCACCAGCCGCGCGCTGCGCTGCCGTTGCTGCTGGTGCCGCTGCTAAGGCGACTGACGCTTTCCGGAATCGAAGCGCAGGTTGCCGAAGCGACAGAAGTTCTCGCTGAACCGGCAGGTGACGCTGGGGCCATCGCAGCGCAACTCAATGGCAAGCTTCCATTCATCTACGGCGCCGGCGGCCTCGCCACCGTGGCTTACCGCTGGCGCTGCCAGATTGAGGAGAACGCTAAACAGCTGGCGGTGCACCACGCGCTACCCGAGCTGGATCACAACGAGATTGTCGGCTGGGCAGCCCCGCCAGGGAACGCAGTCATCGTCGCGCTGCGCGAACCGGACGAGCCGGCCCGCGTCGCGGCGCGCTGGGAAGCGTCGCGCGCGGTGGCGTGGCGCGACGTCCCCGTCGTTGAATGCCGGGCGCACGGTAAAAACCCGTTGGCGCGCTGGCTATCACTGGTGCAGCTTGGCGACGCCGTCTCGGTGGAGCTGGCGCACCTCAACGGGGTAGAGCCAACTCCAGTAGTGGTGATTGAGGAACTGAAGCGAAGGCTGGAAGAGTAATGACGGAAGTGGCGCTCGCTCCATTGGGGCTAGTTCTAGTCACTGTCTGGCTCATGCTGCCTGCTTACCTCGCTAACACCATCGCTTCCATAGTTGGTGGTGGGCCACCTATAGATGATGGGCGCAACTGGAATGATGGACGACGCATTCTGGGTGACGGGAAAACCTGGCGTGGGCTCATTGGCGGTACGCTCGGAGGCCTGCTGGTGGGTCACCTGCAAATGACCGCTGGCGCAGGTTTCTTCAGCGGCTATGTCTCGTGGGGTTCCTCACCCTACCTGATTTTCTTCCTGCTCGCCTGCGGCGCGCTGGCGGGCGACATGGCAGCGTCTTTCATCAAGCGACGGCGTGGGCAGGAGCGCGGCGCCAAGTCACCATTGCTCGACGTGTATGATTTTATCATTGGAGCGTTGCTACTTACGGCGCTTTTTGGTGGCGAGTGGCTCTGGTATTGGGTCGATCCTTTCACCATATTTATCCTCATCATCGCTACCCCCATCCTGCACCGCAGCGTCAACATCCTCGGTTACAAGCTCGGTGTGAAACAGGTGCCATGGTAGCGGTGTACTGCCTTAGTCTGTGCGCCGTGCTTCCTTGAGCTTGGCACCGAGCTGGTGTAGCAGCTCCGCCTTCGCACCGCCCCAGGCAAGGCGCAGCCGCCCCCGGCCAGCTGACCAGTGCGCCGGATGGCTCGCCGCCTCGGCCTTGGGCGCCAGCCCCATGGACTTCGCGAGCGTCGCCAGTTCTTCCGTGGTGGGTGACTTGACGCACTCGGCAGGGGGCAGGCGGCGCCCTTCGGCACGCGCCAGCCGGCTGTCGAAGTATTCAGGGTAGATGACGAGCGGCCGCCGGTCGCTCATTTCAGTCAGTGATGAGGACCGCGCTGATGACACCGTGCTGTCCCGGCCGCGAGGTGACGCGTGCGCGGCCTGCGTCGGTCTCGATGATCGCGCCACGGGTGACTATATTCTGCCGCACGTAGTGCGGGTTGGCCGGATTTTCAATGACATCCAGGATTTTCGCCTGCGCGGTCTTACCCTTGACGGGGTCAGTCACCGCGGCGTAGTCGCTGCGCAGCAGCCGCACCTTGCGGCCGCCGCCGCGGGCGCGGGCAAACTTCTGCCGTTTTTCGCCGAGGCGGGTCTGCTGCAACTCGCGCCCGATTTCGGCGCGGCGCTTGCTGCGGTGGGGGCGACGGCGGCCGCCGGTCGGCTTGCGCTTCGAACGTCCTTGCCAGAGTGCCATGGCTGAGCGCTCGCGCACCAACCCCCCCTATAAAAGAGACGGGCCCTCACAGCCTTTTAGAAGCGGTCGCCGTGGCCCGCCGTGAAACGGCTGGGCCTGCTGCTGGTACTTCTGCTGCTCGCGCCGTCCGCGAGCGGTGGACTGCACCTCACTGACAATATCGACCTGCAAGGTGAACCGGTGTTCCTGGTGGTCGGGCCGGGCGGTGGCGTGGTGGCGTGGCGCGACGGCGAGCTGCACTTCCTGCAGGATGACGGTTCAAAGGTAAGCTACAGCACCGCAGCCAGTGTGGCAGGGCTGGCAGTGGACCACGAGGCGCTGCGCGCGGCGGTCGTCGAGGGCGAGCAGGTGGTACTGTACGGCCGTGACTCGGCTGCCGCGGGAGGTGTGCTGGCGTCCACCAGTGTGCCGGGCGAAACCCCGGTAGCGGTCGCACTCTCGTCGGCCGGCAACTACGTCGCGGCCGGTTTCGCCAACGGCAGCGTGCGGCTCTGGAAGTATGTCCCAGGGGGAGAACTGGAGCTGCGCTGGACCTTTCCCGACAGTGAGCTGGGGCTCAACGACGGCCAGCGGCAGCAGATTCGCCATGACCTACAGGAGAGCCTGAGACTGGTCTTGGCGAGCGACTACCTGGCGGTGGCAGGGAATAGCCAGCTCTACGTCATGCGGCGTAACGATGGGGGGCTGAGGGGCGATTTCGGCAAGTACACGTTTGACCAGCCGCCGCTCGACCTGGAGATGTCGTCCGATGGCAGGGTCATCGCCGTGGCGACGGCGGGAAAGCTGCACGCCTACATCCTGGAAAGCGGCGAGCGCAAGTGGAAGTTCGCGACCCCGGAGGCGAACAGTAGCCGCGCGCTGGCGGTGGCGCCCGATGGCTCGCTGATTACGCTGCTCCACGGCAGCCAGACTCAGGTTGTGAGCGGCTTCGACCCCGGTAGCGCCGAGCCGGCCTGGAATCATGACTTGGCCAGCGCGCTGGTGACCGCCCACCCCCAGATGGCCGCCTCGGAGAGCAGGGTCGCGATCACCGGGCTAGGGCCGGGCGCGTATGACCTGACCGTGCTGGACCACTCCGGCCAGCAGGTCGGGGGATTGCTGACTGAGTCGCAGTCACCGCTGGTCGGTGCCAGTGGCAGCACGATTGTAATCGCGACACCGCAAGGCGTCGCATTCTACGCGAGCACCACGGCCGGGGCGCAGGCGGACCGACTGCCAGTCGATACACGCACCCTCGGCCTCGCGGCAGGCGCACTGCTCTTGGTGGCTGCGATTGGCGCGGTGTGGTGGTTCGAGCTGCTGGAGCTGCCGTTTGGTGGCGCGCCGCCACCCGCACCACCTGCTCCGCGACAGTCGCCAGGGGCAGGCCGCCAACCCTTGGCGAGCCGATTTCCCTCCAGCCGGTCGCCCCTGCCGGTGAGCAGCGCGCCGCTGAAGGTGAGGCCAGTGATGATGCACGGCACGGCGACCATCGCCTGTCCCGGCTGTGGTGCGCAGATGGAAGTGCCCAAGCTGGGGCGAATCCAGAGAGTGGAGTGCCACGAATGTGGGCTGGCTGGCAGCGCAGAAATTTAGCAGGATAGATTTTAATAGCCGCAAAGCAGGTCCACGCAGATGTCGATAGAGAGCATGGCAGAGCGCGCGGTCGAACTGCGCGAGAAAGGACTCTCCACTCGCGAAATCTGCCAGGAGCTGCACCTGGGACGGTCGACGGTCGAATGGCTGCTCGCCAGGCAGGCGTCCGAGCCAGGAGACCGACCGCCGGCCGACGTCAAGGTGGGCTGGCGCTCAATCGGCGTTTCCGGCCTGCGCATGCGCGCCATTGCCGAGATAATGGCCGACATCATCCTGGAGGAACAGGCGCAGCACGACTTCGAGATAGAGGTCATAGCAGGCGTGATGGCCAACGGCGTCCCGCTCGGCACGCTGCTCTCCGACATCCTGGAAGTCGATTTTGCCATGGTGCGCCCGTCGCGGGAGGATACTACCATCAACTTCGCGTCCAACTATGCCGGCTTCGACGGCAAGCAGGTGATAATCGCCGATGATGTCGTCAGCAGCGGTTCCACTTCGCGCGAGGTTATCGAGTTCGTCAAGCAGGAAGGTGGCAAACCGG
>JAKURS010000060.1 GCA_022449705.1 Candidatus Poseidoniia archaeon
GCTGGCTCAGGCTGAGGGGGCCCTCGCTGAAGACTTCCCAGCTGGTGGGAATCGGCAGGCTCAACAGGTCTCCGATTAATGACATGGGAATGTGCCGGGGCGCGCTAACGGCGCGATTTGGTAGCGGTATAAAATGTTTCAGGACGTTTCAGCCGCCGTAGGCGATGTCGACGACCATCGCGCCGAAGAGCAGGAACAGGCAGGCGTTCGAGTAGCCGAAAACGGCCCACGCCGCCCGCTTCGAAGGCGTGCGCTGGAGCGCCAGCGCCAGCTGCACGAAGCGGCCGCCGAGCAGCGCGGCGGCCGCCAGGTAAGGATAACCAAGCCCCGCCTGCCAGCCGATGGCGAGCGATGCCAGCAGCAGCGCTACGGCGTAGCCGGTAACGTGGCGCCGCGTGACGGCTTCACCTGCCGTCACTGGCAGCATTGGGACGCCCGCCTGTGCGTATTCACCCGGGCGCGCTAGCGTCAGCGCCCAGAAGTGGGGCGGCGTCCAGAGGAAGATGATGGTGACCATGGCCCATGGCAACAGCTCCAGCGGGTCGCCCCCGGCTGCGGTCCAGCCGACCAGCGGCGAGAGTGCACCCGCCAGCCCGCCAATGACAATATTCTGCGGGGTGCGCCGCTTGAGCCACATCGTGTAAATGAGCACGTAGAAGAGCGCGCTGAAGGCCGCTATGGCGCCGGCAAGCGGAGTCGCCAGCAGCGCCAGCAGCGCAACGCCCGTGGCGCAGACGGTGACGCCGAACGCGAGCACTCGCCCCGGCGTCAGCTGGCCTGACGGGAGCGGGCGGGTGTCGGTGCGCGCCATCAGCGGGTCGATGTCGCGGTCATACCACATGTTGATGGCCATCGAGCCGCCCGACGCCATCGAGCCGCCCAGCAGCACGACAAGCGCGGTCTCGAGCGTCTGCGCCCAGGAGCGCGGGTCGTTGCCGACAACCAGCGTGCGCAGCGCCTGCCTGTCGGCGATGTCATGCGCCAGGATAGCAGCGATAGCGGTCACCTGCAGCAGCACCACCACACGCAGCTTGAGCAAACTCAGCCAGAGTCGCCATTCAGCCACGCAGCGGCTCCGTGCAGAGCAGCCATGCCACCGCGAGGTGCAGGAACGTCACGACGCCCAGCAGCAGATGCAGCAGCGAGAGCCAGCCCGGATAATCAGAATCTGACGCCATGACGAGGTAGAAACCGCCGACGAACAGGTTCAGGATGAACACCCCCAGCGCGCCATCCACGAGTCGTGTCACGACCGAGCGGCCGCCATTATTGCGCAGCCACTGGCCGCCCCAGAACAAGGCAGCGCCGACGCCTACGGCGAGCAGCCGGTGCAGCATTTGTGCCATGACGCCCAGCTCGAGCCCGGGCAGCAGCGTCCCCTCGCAGAGCGGCCACGCCTCCCAACCGCCACCGCACGCTCCGCGATGGTAGCCGGTCGCCAGCCACGCCCCCACCAACAGCAGCGCCAGCGCCGCCAGCACCAGTCCGGCGACCAGGCGCGCCTGCTGTGACGCCACTTCCCGCGGAACGCGGAACCGCTCCGGCAGCGGTCCCTCAGCGAGACGCGCCATGAGCGCGACGCGCAGCAATGCAGTGACAAACGCCAATGCCAGCAGCAGGTGCAGCGCGACGCTCCACGGCGCGTTATCGAAGCCGACCGTGATTGCGCCGACCGCGGCCTGCGCCAAGAGCAGCAGTGTCGCGTGCAGGTGTGCTTCGGCAGCGCCCGGCAACGCCGCGCGCCGCTGCCACACCGCATAGTGCGACCACAGGACGGGCAGCGCGATGAGCCCAACCAACAGCCGGTGCAGCCATTCGGTGAAAATCTGGCCGGTCGAGTAAGCAAATTCCGGGTCGTCCAGCCAGCGGCGGTCAGCTTCGCCCGGGTGCTCGGCCCACCACGCCTGCTGCTCCCCCGACGGGACGTCGAACTGCCAGCCGCCGAAGCAGGCAGGCCAGTCGGGGCACGACTCGCCCGCATCAGCGATGCGCACCCAGCCGCCTGTGATGATAATCAGCATTGCCAGCGCCGCCAGCGCCAGCGGCAGGCGATGGTTCCACGGCAGCATGCCGCGCGCGACCCCGGTGGCGCTAAAAGACTTCGGCGTGGAGACACCCTTAAAACCGGGAATCGGCAGGGGCGCCCACTGGTGATACTGTGCGCACCTACCTGACCCTGGCCTTCCTCCTTGTTGGGATGGCGATGCTTGCCCCTGCCCAGGCGGAAGAATATGAAATTCGTATCGAGGGTTTCGCCTTTGACCCGGACGAGATTACCATTGCTTCGGGAGACACCGTGACTTGGACAAACCATGATGACTCCAGGCACACCGTCACGGAAGACGATGATGCATTTGATTCAGATGACCTTGAACAGGGAGACACTTTCAGCTGGACCTTCGACGTGGTGGGCAGTTACGGCTACTTCTGCGACCGCCACGACGAGACGATGAGCGGCACGGTCAACGTCGAGGAAGCGGGGGAGCCGGTTGATACGGACGACGACGGGCTGACCGATGAGGAGGAGCATGATCTCGGTACCGACCCCAACGACCCGGACAGTGACGATGACGGGCTGGACGACGGTGATGAGGTCAATGTTTACGGCACCGACCCGCTCGACCACGACAGCGACTGGGACGGCCTGGGAGACGGCGAAGAGGTCCATGATTACGGTACTGAGCCTCTATTATGGGATAGCGACGAGGATGGGTATGGTGATGGTGAAGAGGTCCACGACTACGGGACTGACCCGCTAGACGGCGATGACTACCCCGATGAGAATGGTGGGGGTGGTGTCGGAACGTTTGGTTTTGACTTTGACCCTGTATTCACCGAGTTGGAAGTGGTCATGAATAACCTCACCCAAGGGGAGATTACTGCAACAGCCGAGCTTGATGGTCCGGCGGCCAACGAATTGCGCTACAACCTCTGGCTGATATACGAACTGACAACCGGGGGTGAGATGGATGAGGCCAACGCGACCATCAATGTAACCGTGGTGGCAGCGTTCATTGCCTTAATGTCTGAGGGGGAGGAAGAAGTGGATTCCGGCATCCAGCTCAATGGAGTCAACGGAACAGTAGTCCCGGGTATACCCTCCGTCTCCCCGATGGACGCACTGCTCGGGTCGCTGGCCGATAACCATAATGAAACCGTTACGATTACGATGACACAGCAGCTGAACTTCGACGTCGAAAATCCCGGTGACTCGGTAAGCTACTTCTTTGAGGGGGATAACGCTGAGGATAACGAGACCTTCCCGGTGGAAATAATTTATCGCTTTGTAGCGCCGGATGACTTTTTAATTGGATCATGGTTAATCACGGGTGAAGCATGTTCCACGTGCGATTTTACAAGAAGTGACGACCGAAAAATTTACGAGATTGTGGTACCAGCTGGGGGACTCCTACCTGACACAACCCTAATCGTTTCGCGACACCTACCTTTTAATTGTGGTGATGCGGCGACCTACTGCGTTATCATCAGCGACTACGCATTTACACCCTCGGAGCTGGCGGTCGGAGTGGGTGATAGCGTCGTGTTTGTCTGGGACGCAACAGTTGACGCGCACAACGTGGCGCAGGTTGCCGACGCGAACGCAATCACCTGGAACAACGGCTTCCGCTCTGGCGATATCGTCGGCGGCAGTGGCTACTGGATGCTGCCGGCCGAAGCGACCGCTGCCGATGCGACGCTCTACTACGTCTGCGAGCCGCACGCCAGCATGCCCATGCGCGGCAGCATCACTGTCGGCGACGGCGGCAAGCCAGTGGACGACGGCGGCAGCGACGGCGAGCCGCTCGATGAGGGCGGGCTGCCCGGCCCGGGACTGGTATTGACGGCCGGCGGAATTGCAGCGGTAGCGCTGCGGCGGAGACGCTAGGCGCATTCCAAAATAGCCCCGAGTCTGGGGGTGCATGCACACCCATTGCCTGGGCCACGTCGTGCTCTATGTGCGCGAGCTGGATGTGTCGGTGGCGTTCTACCGTGACCTGCTCGGACTGCGCGAGATGGGGAGCTGGCCGGAACAGGCAGTCGCGCTCTCCTCGGGGCGCACGCACCATGAGGTGCTGCTGATTGCCGCGGGCGACGCGCCAGGGCCGCTCCAGGGCCGGCGGCTCGGCTTGTATCACATTGGCTTCAAGATAGGCAACTCCACTGCAGAGCTGCGACAGGCACGCGATGAACTCGAGACAGCAGGTGTCACTATTGACGGCATGAGCGACCATACCGTGACGCAAGCGCTCTACTTGCACGATCCAGACGGCAACGAGGTCGAGCTATACGTCGACGTTAGCGACGACTGGCGCAAGCAACCAGAGCTGGTAATGGCACCTATTAAACCCCTAGATTTGGGAGATGGATGAGCGACTGCCTCTTCTGCAAGATTCGTGACGGAGAAATCCCGGGCGACATGGTCTACGAGAGCGACGCCGTACTGGCGTTCGATGACATCAATCCCCAGGCACCGACTCACGTGCTCATCATCCCGCGCGAGCACATCGCGACGCTCAACGACCTGGAGTCGGCGCACCGCGAGCTTGTGGGCGAAATGCATCTTGTAGCACAGCAAATTGCGCGCGAGCGAGGCCATGCGGAGGACGGCTACCGCACGGTCTTCAACTGCAACGCTGCGGCAGGACAGACAGTGTTCCATATCCACCTGCACCTGCTCGGCGGCCGTGATTTCGCATGGCCGCCTGGTTAAATAGCGGTCGTCAAGAAATCAGGCAAGCCCACCACCCATTTCGATGATGCGTTCCCAGTGCTCATCCGAGACCGGCATTACTGAGAGACGGCCGAATTTCACGAGATGGAATTCAGCGAACTCTGCCTGTGACTTGACCTGCGCCAGCGTTACTGGTTCCCGCAGCGCGGCCTTGTGCGCGACATCCACCACTGCCAAGCGATCTTCCTTTTCGACTCCGCAGTCACAGCCTGCCTGCCAGTGCGGGTAGGACTCACTCTCGACAGTAACTATCCCGCGCACGCAGCGATCGCTACCCGTATGGTAGAAGAACGCCTCGTCGCCCGGCTGGCACTGCCGCAGGAACTTGAGCGCCCAGTTGTTACCTATTCCAGTCCAGCGAATGGTGCGATCATTCTCCATCTGCTCCCAGCTGTAGCTTGACGGTTCAGTCTTCAGCAGCCAGCGCGCCATTCAATCCTCGTTGGCCGGTGAGTATTCATCTTCTTTTTCTTCAGCCGAAGCCGCCGCCGCTGGGGTTGTGGCCGTGGTCGTAGTCGTTGCCATCGTTGTCGTCCTCATCATCGTCCTCCGAATCTGGTTCTTCAACTTTATCTTCGCCAGAGTCTTCCGCTGCAGGTGGTCCCTCAGCAACGCCCTCGTCGAATGCTGCTTTCGACTGACCCAGGCTCTTCGCCAGCTCGGGCAGCTTCTTCGCGCCGAAGAGCAGCACGATGATGCCACCGATAATGAGGGCCTCAGTGGTGCCGAACATAGTCTCCCAGTCAGCGGGGGGTGATTACTGTTTCGGGCGCAAGCGCTAAACTGCGCGCAGGCTGGCAGCCCGTGGACCGTGACGCGTTGGCGACTGCCGCCGGGGCGGTGCAGCGGCACGCCGCACTGCACCTGCTGCTGGCTGGAGCGCTGTTCCTGGGTGCGTTCGAACTATCGCCTGCCCTGTTGACCGAACTGCGCGACCGGCTCCTGCCGCAGGACGCGACGCTGGTCTACCTCTCCCCCGCGGAATACATGCTGCTGCGCTTCCGGCTCGCTGGATACGCAGCCATCTGTGGGCTGGCGCTGACCGCCGGCATCGACGCGTGGGTCGCCTTGCGGAGTCGCCTTGCGGCAGGCAGCCCCGGCGTCGCCCGCGTCACGGCGGTGCTGCTGGCGGCGCTGGCGCTCTTCACGGCGGGCATCGCGTATGCACAGCTGCTGATGCTGCCGCTGGTGCTCGAATACCTGCACGGCGACGCGGCGGCCGCCGGCTTCGCCTCGACCTATTCCCTGAGCGCGTTCTACTCGTTCGTGCTGTTGCTGACTGTCTCTCTCGGTAT
>JAKURS010000061.1 GCA_022449705.1 Candidatus Poseidoniia archaeon
GACGACCGTAGCGCCCTCAAGGTCTTTTTCTACAAGTTCGAAGATTTCAACCTGTGGACTCATAGAAGATCGTCCAGGTCCTCATCTTCGTCGAGGTCTGGCAACTCTTTATCATACGCAAGCAGGTCACCCAGCTCGTCGTCCAAGTCGCTCTCTTCGAAGGTCTCCTCAAGCCCGAGATCTTCTTCCGCCTCGTCGCCCTTGCCCAAGTGGAGCTCAGTCCAGAGCGAGAAGTGTTCTATCTCGCTTCTCTTTGCGAAGCGTTTCGCATCGCTGATAGTCCTGAAACGACCTATAAGTGGATCTCCTTCACCGGGTTCTGCAGCAAGCATGACATAGCGCTTCTCGCGCACCAAGTCGCCCATCAGCAGGCGGACCGCCTCGAGAACTTCTGGATTATCTGCAGCTTCAGACATATTTCTGCTCCGGCCGTCGAGCGGGTCGTCATTTAAATGCTTATCTATAGGACTTCCGACGATTTTCTGGCCGGGTGGGGAATCCCTCTGCCGGCAGGAACTGGAGTGAACGAGTCCATTTTAATGGAGCGCGCGGGTGAAGCGGTGATGGGGAACCGGCTGGAGATAGTCCTGCGCGGGGTGGCCGAGTGCGTCACGCAGGTGGAGCTGGAAGCGCTGCTGGATGCGAAAAAGGAGCCGGCAGCCTACATCGGTTTCGAGCCGTCCGGCCTGCTGCACGCCGGGACGCTGGTGCCGATGCTCAAGGTGCGCGACCTCATCGCGGCCGGCTTTCGTGTTACCGTCCTGCTGGCTGACTGGCATGGCTACATCAACAACAAGCTAGACGGCGACTGGGACGCGCTGCGCGCCGGCGTTGAATACCAGCGGCAGATGTTCGGCGCCTTTGCCCCCGGCGCCGAGTTCCAGACCGCGAGCGAGCTGGTGCACAGCGACGGCTATTGGGAGAGGGTGCTGCGCGTCGCCAAGGCAACAACATTGAAGCGCATGCGCCGCGCGGTCTCGATTATGGGGCGCAGCGAGGACGAGGCCGAATCCGACACGAGCATGTTATTCTATCCTGCGATGCAGGCAACTGATATCTACGCCCTCGAAGTTGACCTGGCGCTGGGCGGGATGGACCAGCGGCATGCCCATATGCTCGCGCGCGACGCGGCGGAGAAGTTGCGACTGCCGAAAATCGTCGCGCTGCACACGCCTCTGCTCGGCTCGCTCTCGGGACCGGGCCGCATGGACACCAACGGCAAGATGTCCAAATCCGACCCGGCTGGTGCGTTGCTGGTACACGACTCGGCGAAGCAGTTGCAGAAGAAGCTCTCAAAGGCGTTCTGCCCGCCCGAGCGCAAGGGCAACCCGGTCCTTGATATCTGGGAGCACCTGCTCGCACCGGCGCTGGGCGACATCACCATTAACCGACCCAAGAAGTTCGGCGGACCGGTCGAGTTCGACGACTACGCTGCCCTCGAAGCGGCCTGTGTCGCAGGCGATCTGCACCCGCTTGACCTGAAGAACGGCACCGCAAGTGCCTTGGACCGGCTGTTCGAGCCACTGCGCGCAGCTGTCGCCGACGAACCCGGGCCGTATGATGCGCTAACCGCCGCGCTCGACGATTGAAGGTGGTTCCCGTCGTTCCACGTCCGGAATGTCATCGTGCGGTGGAATCGTAGCGGCGACCTCGGCAACCCATTCGCGCAGGGATTGCAATTCGGCGCCGCGCCACGTATCAGGCAGTGCCACCGCGAGCTGCGGCAGTTGCCGCATCAGCCGCTGGGCGGCGCGCAGGTTCCCGGTCTCCAGATGCACTGCCAGCGCATCAGCCTGCGCGAGTGCCTGCGCGATGTCCTTGTCGGCGCGATTGCCCAGCTCGAGCCACAGGTCCTCAAACACTTCGTGGGCCTCGTGGTAGTCGCGGGCGTTGTGGTGGTGCAGCGCAGCGCGCCACAATTCGTCAGCATTCATCCCCAGCGGTGCCAGGCGGGATGGCCTTCCTTCACGGCGACGAACAGCCCGCGGCCTGTGGCACATGTTTCCTCATCGGCCTGTAGCTCGATAATGACCTCGGCGCGGTCGTCCTCCAGTGAAAGCACGCGGCTGCGCACCTCCAGCTCCGGGCCAAACGGCGTCGGCCGCCGCAGCTTCACCTCATACTGCGCGGTGACAGTGCAGAGCGGCTGTTCCAGCCCGAGCCGGTCCATGATAGCGATGGCGGCGGTCCAGTTGCCGTGGCAGTCGAGCAGCGCACCGATGATACCACCGTTAATCACTCCGGGAAACGCTTGGTGGTGCTCCCGCGGCTTGAAAGCCATCCGCAACCCCTCGCCGTCGCGGAATGACTTGATACACAAGCCGTCAGTATTGCCGGGACCGCAGCCGAAGCAGATACTGCTCGGTGCGTAGCGATCCTGCACAGCTTCGCTCACGCTGCCAGCTCTCCCAGCGTGCGTTCGATGAGCGACACAGCGTCACCGAGCGTCGCGGCGTCGAAGGCGAAGCGGCCGCCCGCCGCCGCGTAGAGCTCCGGCAGCGTTACCGTCGCGCCCAGCGCAAGCGCGCGGCGATAGTCAGCGACCGCCTGCTGCTGGTCGCGCAGTGCGTTAGACCATACTTGTACCGAACCGAGCTGTGCCATGCCGTATTCGACGTAGTAGAACGGCACGTGGTAAAGGTGCAGCTTGTTGTGCCAACCAGTCTCGATATAGTCGCCGAACTCACTCCAGTCTAGGCGCGGATGAAACCGCAGCCAGAGCTCGCGCCACGCCGCGTCGCACTCCGCCGGCTGCGCCGCCGCCGCGGGGTGCGTGTAGGCCCAGTGCTGGAAGCCGTCGACGACTGCCATGTAGGGCCAGAAGAGCAACGACCGTTCCAGATGCTCGCCGCGCGCGCGCGCTGCCTCCTCTTCGGAATAGAAGCCGCCTTCGCCCTTGGCCAGGTAGGGCGCCGCCAGCAGTTCCATTGCCATCGACGCCACCTCGGCGAATTCCATCCCCACCTCACGCTGCATTACGTAGGGTAGCTGCGCCGACTCGAAGACGTGGAACGCGTGGCCGCCTTCGTGGAGCAGCGTCTGGACGTCGCCGTGCACCCCGACAGCGTTCATGAAGATGAATGGCAGCCGCTGTCGGTGGTATTCAGTGCAGTAGCCACCGGGCGCTTTCCCCTTGCGGTTGTCCAGGTCCAGCAGCCCGCCTTTGCGCATGGTGCGGAACCTTTCCCCGAGCTCTGGCGCCACGGCGTTAAAGATGCGTTCGCAGCCCGCCTCCAGCTCCACTACCTCACTGAACGGTGCCAGCGGGTCGCGGCCGTGCGGGTCAACCGCCAGGTCCCACGGCCGTAAATCACCCACATCGAGCGCCTCGCGGCGCTGATCGAGCAGCCGACTAGCAGCTGGCAGCGCTACATCGGCAATCGCATTGTGGAATTCAAGGCAGTCCTCGGGAGAATAATCGAAGCGTTGCAGTGCCTTCCAGCAGAATTCGCGGAAATCGGTGCAGTCAGCATTGGCCGCGATTTTGCAACGCACTTCCAGCAGTTCCTGCCAAATAACGTTGATAGCGTCACGGTCAGCCAGCCTTCGCTCTGCTGCCAGCCGCCACACTGCCTCGCGACGTTCACGGTCAGTCTCCAGCATGATTGGCTGCAGTTGCGCCAGCGTTTTCTCCTCGCCGTCCCACTCGACCGACTGGGCGCCAATGATTTCGTCGTAGCGGTTGGCAAGTTTCTTCGACTCGGTGAAGAGCGGCAGATTTGCATCGCGGAAAAGTTCCGCCTCGGCACTGATTGCGCGTAGCTGGACTGCGAAGCCTTCCGGCTCGAGACCTGACGCGAGCAGTTGCTCCTTGAGCCTCTGTTCGGCCGCCTGTGCCGGCTCTCCCACTTCCTCGAGAAACTTGTGGTAAGCGTCGCGCGCCGCCACGTCTGTGGTATCCTGCGTCGTCGCGATGTGCATCCGAGTACCGACCTCCGAGAGCAGCTCGACCAGGTCCGACCAGCGCTGCAGCCAGTCACCAATTCCAGCATCGTCCAGCCTTGCTGTCGCTAGCGATTCGTAGTGTGGTGCGTAGTCGTCCCAGCCCCAGTCGAGTATCTCCTCGCTCGTTGCCGGCAGCGTCATGGTAGTCCAGCTACCGCGTCTATATGAGCCGCACGCGCGGCAGGTAGTGGCAGCGATACCAGATCATGGCGAGCGCCACCCCGCCGAGCGCGTCAATGATGAAGTGCTGCTTGACCAGGAAGGTAGAGAGCGTCAGCACTGTCGCGCTAAGCAGCATCCAGCGGCCGAGCCGCTGGTCATGCTGCCACACCACCAGCGTAGCGATAGTTGCGAGCGAAACGTGCAGGCTGGGGAAGGTGTTGAAGGGCGGGTCAATCGCCCAGAGCAGCTGGAACAACGGTTCGAACGTGCCTGGTTCGAGCCCGGTGCGTGACATCTTCATCGGTGCCAGCAGGAAGACAGCGAATGTAGAGGTGATGACTCCGATATAGGTCCAGAAGCCGATGCGAATCTTCGCCTCGGAGAGAGCGAATGCCGGCACCGCGACCATCGGCAACAGCGGCAGGTAGAGCAGGATGGTGACCGGGATGAACGGGATGCCGTTGTCGAGCGTAGACCACGGTTCGAGGTAACCGTGCCCCAGTGAATCAGCGCGCCACACCGTCAGGTGGTTGATGAGTGCATAGCCGGAATACTCGAAAATGAGCAGTGCGCCGAGCACCTGCAACCGCAGCTCCATCCCGCTGCGTGATGCCAGCCAGCGCTCGACCGGGTTCATCGGTGTGCCAGCGACTACGGGTTTAAGCGCTGGCGGCATTCCCGCACCGATGACCACTGCATCGATTCCAGTCGTCGACCTGCGCGACGCCGGCTCTGTGGAATTCACCGCTGCCGTCGGCGACGCGCTGCGCGATATTGGTTTCTTCGCAGTCGCCCACCATAACATCGCGCCGGAGTTGCTGGCGCGCACTTACACCGAGGCAGCGGCGCTGTTTGCGCTGCCCGACGACGCGAAGCGCGCCTGCGAGCGGCCCGACATCATGCGGCAGCGTGGCTACACGAGCTTCGGGCAGGAGCACGCGCGTGACTCCAACGCGCCGGACCTGAAGGAGTTCTGGATGGTGGGACGCGAACTCCTGCCGGGCGACCCGCATTTGCCTCACTGGGGGCCCAATGTCTGGCCCGCGGAGCGCCCCGGCTTCCGCGAGGTAACGCTAGAACTTTACGATGCGCTCGGTGCGCTGGCCGATACACTGCTCGAGGCATGTGCGCTCTACCTGGGGGAGGAGGGAGCACGCCTGTGCGAGATGGCCGAGTGGGGAGACACGACGCTGCGCGTCATCCACTACCCGCCGCTGCCACCTGAAATCCCGGCCGGCAGCATCCGCTCCGGTGCGCATGAGGACATCAACCTGATTACGCTGCTCTGCGCTTCCACCGCCAGCGGGTTGCAGCTGCAGAAGCGCGACGGCGGCTGGCTCGACGTACGTGTCGGCCCAGAGATGGTCATCGTCGACTCGGGCGACATGGTCCAGAACTTGACCAACGGTGTCTTTCGTGCCGTGACGCACCGCGTCGTAAACCCGCGCGATGCAAGCCAGAGCCGCTTTTCGCTGCCTTACTTCATCCACCCCCGCTCCGACGCTGACTTGACGCCGCTCGCGTCGTGCGTCGCGATGTGCGACGGCGAGGTGCACTATCCGTCGCTCACCGCTGCCGAGTCACTCGCGCGGCGGCTGCGGGAAATCGGCCTGGCCTAGTTCTTGATTTCAAGTATTTTGAACTTGGTATGTCCCATTGAAATTTCCTGCCCTTCCTTGGTACCAAACAGTTCCTTTCCAAGTGGATTTTCGATGGACAGGATACCCCTGGCCATGTCCTGCTCCGATAGTGCCTTGACCAGCCTGTAGGTATGCTCGGTTTCCTTGATCAGGTTTTTGACGACAAGGCTTGAACCGATTTTAGAGGTGGGAATAACTGTTTCCAGGGCTTCCTTTGCAACCTCTGCAGCC
>JAKURS010000062.1 GCA_022449705.1 Candidatus Poseidoniia archaeon
TAGCTGCATGCTCTCTCGGCATCTCATTCATTCCATGCATCTACCCAGTCTGCGACTGCTTCCCTGACTGGTGCTTCCCCTTCTTCTTCATCGCTCCCTGACTCTAGCAAGTCAAGGCATCCTGCAAAAAGCAGGGCAAAAGCCACTGACATCGCAAAAACGCCCGACGTTTCACATCAGGTATGTAATTAAGTCAGAAATAAATGTTTACCTCTTCGTCCTTCCTCCCTACAGGTACGGCGACAGCAGCATGCAGAACATCGCCGCCGAGCCGTAGAGTGGGAGCCACGAGAAGCGCGCGACCTGCACGACGGCGTTCGCGGCGGCCGAGATGCGGTCCTGCATTCCCTGTCCCAGGATTTCGACGCCGTCAATCGTGACGCGCCCCATCGCCGTCTCGGCCGGCGCCAGGTCCGCGATGGCTTCGGCAAGCGCCGATTGCGCGGCCGGCAGGATAAAGTCTGGGCCGGAGAGCGGGTTGTGGCCGCCGGGCGTGATGTTGACGTAGTGGTTGTCGGTCGTCGCCAGCAGTAGCGTATCAACACGGTCCGCCAAGCCGTCGCGCAAGGTGGCGTTCATCCCAGGCGCGAAGCCGTTGGCGTCCCACAGCAGCAGCGCGCTGGTCGCGCCACCTGCCTCGAGCGCCAGCACGCGTAGCCCGCCGGGGCCGATGCCGTACTCCAAGTCCTCGCCCGGCAGGCGCGCGATACCGACGCGCAGCTCCGTCACGGAATGGGCGCGGCATTCGTCGGCGGCCGCACCCATTGCTTCTGCCAGCGCGCTTCCCTCGGCGGTGCCGACCGGCAGCGGGGGGCGGCCCCAGCCTTCCTGATTGTGCAAATCCACAAGCAGCCGCTCGCCGTCACCGCGGGTGGCGCTGCCCTCGAGGATTGAGCCAAGCGCGGGGTGAATGTCGTCGCTGTCGCCCGGTTCGGCGAACAGCAACAAGTCTTCCCCAAGGCCGAGCGCGTGCGCGCCTGGTCGCTCGCCAACCGACACCGCGGCGCGGCCGCCCGAGCCGTGCTCCGCCCCTGCAGCCGCCTTGGCCATCGCGCTGCCGATGCGGTTGACATCCTCGGCGCGCAGCGGATTCTGGTCATTGGTCGTCGCGCCGTGCAGCGCGAAGCCCAGTCCCGGCAATTCGGGGTCAATTTTCAACGGCAGGTTGCTGCCGCCCAGTTCACCCAGTGGTCCCGGATGCAACCCGGGAATGGCGAGGAACGCCAGCGGCTCGCTGTCGCGTCGCAGCGATGCCCAGCCTCCTTCGACCTGCACGGTCTGGCAAATCTCGCGTAGCGCGCGCGTCAGCCGCCGACCGTCGCCGGTCGAGTAGAACTCAATGAACGCTGCCATGTGCCGCATGCCGGAGACGCCGACCGCGCGCTGGTACGGCGTGTCGGCGAGGAACAGGAAGCCGTAGCTGGCGGCAGTGAATGCTACGAGCGATACCAGCCCCACGTTGAGCCAGTGTGGCAGGTCGCCGCCGAAGAGTCCCCATAGCGACGCCAGCGGCGCCAGCATTGCGAGTGGGATGGCGACCCAGGCGGGGGCGGAGCCGTGGGTGCGCAGCGTCAGGTACCAGAGCCCGCCGGTAGCACCGATGCCGAACGCCAGCCCGCCCATGCTCGAGAACCACCACTCCCCGCCCGCCAGTGTGCAGAATAGCATGATGAGCGAACCAGTCGCGCCGGTCTGCAGTCCGTAGCGCAACGGGTAGCGGCCGTCCCACGCCCACGCCAGGTTAGCGGTTAGTGTCGCGACCAGCAGCGGTGGCAGCGCCAGCGCGACCGCGCCGACCAGCAACCGGTCCTGCAGCGTCGGCGTATTGAGCGGGTACTCGACCAGCCCCACAACGACGAGCAGGAGCGTCGTCACGCCGAAGAGCACCGCACTGGCGTCGTGGCGGGGCGTGTGCAGCAGGTAGCCCGAGAGCCGCGCTGGCGGCGGCACTGAGTCATCCGCCTTGAGGTCGGGGGCCATTCAGCCGGCGTGTACCGCCCCGATAACGGGCTGCAACTCCTCCTTGACCATCGAGGCGCGCTCGACGAGTGTGCCGGTGACCACCAAATCGGCGCCCGCCCCGACCGCGGCGGCGGCCGCGTCAACGGTGCGGATGCCACCGCCAACGATCAGCGTCGCGCTGATGGCGTCGCGCACCGCGGCGATGAGCGGCGCCGGCACCGGCTCTGTCGCACCCGACCCCGCCTCCAGGTAGATGTAGCGCATGCCGAACAGCTCGCCCGCCATGGCGTGCGCCACCGCCGGCCGGGGGTCGTCACGTGGCAGCGGCGTTGCCTTCCCGACGCGCGCGGCGGCCATTCCCGGCTCAATGATGAGGTACGCCATCGAGAGCGGCTGTAGCCCCGACTGGTGGACCATGGCGGCGCTCTCGATTTGCTCGCCGACCAGAAAACGGCGCTCGGAGCTGTTGAGCAGCGACATGAAGAAAATCGCGTCAGCTTTCGTTGAGACCGCCTTTGCGACCGTCGGGAAGAGTATGACCGGCAGGTGCGTCTGCGCCTTTATCCCAAGCACCGCCGCGTCGACGCGCTCCAGCGAGAGGCCGGTCGAGCCGCCGACCATGATGGCGTCGGTCCCCGCCTGCGCAGCGCCGTGCGCCAACCTCCCGATGGTGGTGGTGTCGCTCTTGCCGGGGTCAAGCAGCGTCAAGTGCAGCGGCCGCTCGCGCCGCAGTTTCCGCAAGTAGTTGTGCAGGTCCACGCGTGCCGGCAACCGCAGGGCGCTCCTAAAAGCGGTTTCACTCCCAGTCGAAGTCGACTTCCGCCTCTTCCGTCACCGGCTCGACAGCGACGACAACCGGCTCCGCTACCACCGGCTCGGCAGCGACGGGGGTCACCTCGGCAACCACCGGAACGGCCGCCGCGGCCTGCGGGTCGGGGAAGCGCGCCAGCCGCCGTCCGGGCAGCTGCGCCATGCCGTCGTCGGGTGTCATCTCGTTGCGCAGCTTCAGCACGGTGTCCTTGTCGACCTGGATATAGGTATCTGCGTAGTCGCCGCCGCCGACCACAACGGGGTAGCTGATGTATTCCCGCCTGCGGCGCGCAGCGCGTACGGGGCGTGGAGGCAGTGGCACGCGTGGTGGAGGCACCACTGGCACGGGGGTCGTAACGGCGGGCACATCGATGACAGGTGGTCCGGCAGCGGCTGCCGGCCGCTTGCGCCTACGTTTGCGCCGCTGCCCCCCCCGCGCCGGGGAAGTGCGCAGCCACATCAGGAACAGGATTACGGCCAGTAGCGTCATCGCCAGCACTGCCGCAACCCCGGAGGTGATGACTTCCAGCACGGTCAGGAAAATGATTGCCAGTACAACGACGATGGCGATTACCATCAGCAGCAGCACCGAGCCGCTCCCGGCTGGCTCCTGTCGCTTGCGACTGCGCTTCTGTCTGCGGGCCATGGGCCAACGGCCGGCGAACGCTATCGTCATTGTATAAGGATTGCCCGGGAGCAGCCCTTTATCCGGCAGCCGCGTCGCGCACTCATGCAGCTGCTGCTGGTGCACGCCGACCGGCTCGAGTTCGAATCCACCGGCCCCGCAGGCGAGGAGCGTGACGATGAGTCACACGGTGTCCACGGCGAGTGCCTGGTCGCACTGGCATCGGTCGAGGAGGGCGACGGGGTGGCGACAGAACAGGTCGCCGCCGACGGGGCGCAGGTCATCCTCAAGCACGCGCAGGCGGTCGGCGCGCCGCTGGTGGTACTCTACCCCTACGCGCACCTCTCGCCCTCGCTGGAGGCGCCACGCACCGCGCGCAAGGTGCTCGACGCACTCGCGGCGCAGCTGGAGCAGGGCGACCCCGAATTTGCCCGCGCGCCGTTCGGCTGGTACAAGTCCTTCCGGCTGGAGTGCAAGGGCCACCCGCTGGCGGAGCTGAGCCGCCGCATCGTTCCTGGCGCAGAGGGCGAGGTCGTCACCGCGCTGGAGGCGGAAGAGGCGGTGCAGAGCGAGTTCCACCTGCTGCACCCCGACGGGAGCCTCGAGCCGGTGGGCGACGCCAAGCTGGACCGCCGCTCGCCGCTGGCAAGGATGGTAGGCTACGAGACCGACAAGCAGCGCGCCGCGAAGCAGGAGCCACCGCACATCAAGCTGATGCAGCAGCTCGAACTGGTGGACCACGAGCCGGGGAGCGACAAGGGCAACCTGCGCTGGTACCCGAAAGGCGTACTCATCAAGCGGCTGCTGGAGGAGAAGGTGGGGCGGATGGTGCGCTCGGCGGGCGCGATGGAGGTCGAGACGCCCGAGATGTACGACTACCACCACCCCTGCATGGAGAAGTACCTGGCGCGCTTCCCGGCGCGGCAATACCGGCTACTGAGCGGCGATAAGCCCTACTTCATGCGCTTCGCCGCCTGCTTCGGCCAGTTCCTGATTGCGAGCGACGCCCAGATCTCCTACCGCCACCTGCCACTGCGGCTCTACGAACTGGCGCACTCTTCCTACCGCCGCGAGAAATCCGGGGAGCTGGCGGGGCTGCGGCGGCTACGCAGTTTCACGATGCCAGACATGCACACCCTCGTCAGGGATTTGCCGCAAGGCCTCGAGGAGTTCAGCTACCAGTACCGGCTCTCGATGGAGTGGATGAACTCGCTCGGCGTGCCGTACGAAGCGGCGATGCGCGCGCAGCAGGAGTTCTTTGACGAAAACCGAGACTTCTACATTGGCCTCGCCAAGTTGCTGGGGCGGCCGATGCTGCTCGAGCTGTTCAACCGCCGCTACGCTTACTTCATCACCAAGTTCGAGTTCAACGTCATCGACACGCAGGGCAAGGCGGCGGCGATGAGCACGGTCCAGATAGATGTCGAGAACGGCAAGCGGTTCAACATTGAATACGTAGACCACGACGGCAGCCGCCGGCATCCCTACGTGCTGCACACCTCGCTCTCGGGCAGCATCGACCGCAACCTCTACGCGCTGCTCGAGCACGCTGCCGCCGAGATGGCGCGCGGCGCCAAACCGCAGCTGCCGTTCTGGCTGGCGCCAACGCAGCTACGGCTGCTGCCCGTCTCCACCGCCCACACCGACCACTGCCTCGAGCTGGCGCAGACACTCGCCGCAGCGGGCTTCCGCGTCGATGTTGACGACCGTGACGCCGGCGTCGGCCGCAAGGTACGCGACGGTGAGAAGGAGTGGGTGCCGCTGCTGGCCGTCTACGGCGAGAAGGAAGCCGCCTCCGGTAAGCTGGCGCTGCGCGACCGCACCGGCGGGCAGAGCGAACTCTCGCTCGAGGCGCTGCAGGCGCTGCTGGAGGAGCGGCAGGGCGAGGAACCACGCAGGCCGCTGCCACTGCCGGTGCGGCTCAGCCTGCGGCCCAGATTCTATGGATAATCAAGTCCAGAAACATGGGTCCGGATTCCTACCGCAAACGCGCCTGATACAGTCTCTGACTGTATATGGCGCAGAGGGAGGGATTTGAACCCCCGTGAGCGATGCTCACCGGCTTTCAAGGCCGGCGCCATACCGAGCTAGGCGACCTCTGCAGCGACAGAATGTGATAGCCCAAGCTGGCCGGGTGGGCAAAAGGGCTGGCTGACGTCTTCTAGACGACAGTTCAGCGGCGGCCGCGCGCCATTTCGGACCGGCTTACATCGCCACTCTTGTCGATGTAATAAAGCCAGCCGTCTTCCCTGCTGACGCTTGCCAAGGCAACCCGCTCGGGGCCGCCTCCGGTCTTCTTGCCACCACGGGCCATCTTGGTTCGCCAGACGTGCCCGTCCTTGCCCAGGTAGTAGAGATACCCGGCTTCCTTGCGTACTCCGGTCGATTTGACTACTTGAGCCACTTGGGAGTCACCGAGAAAGTAGGGGCATTCTCCCCTATTTAAGCCTGCCTCCTCTCTCGACGACCCTATCGTCGAGAACCAAACCACCTTAAATCCACCCTATATCACGGTCGCATGGCGGTCGGCTTTATCCTCATCAAGACCGAGCCCTCC
>JAKURS010000063.1 GCA_022449705.1 Candidatus Poseidoniia archaeon
GGGCGCGGCAGCTGGGAGAGGTGCGCCATTACTGGCGCCGGCTGTAGGTCGCCCGCCCAGGCGCGCAGCACCGGCTTGGCGGACGCCACTTCCTGCCCTGCGTTGGCGAGCGCCAGCTCGAGCAGGTCGTGCTGCAGTTGCGCTGGCAGTCGCGGCGCGGCTGCCTTGAGCACGGTCACCAGTGCTTCACCGTGCAGCGTTCGCAGGTGGGCCACCAGCGCGCGCAGCACCGGCGGTCGGTCCCCCGCAGCACGCCAATCGGCGAGCTGCTTCGCCAGCTCACCAACCAGTTCGGCGTGGCGCCATTCCTGTTCGACACGCTCGGCGGTGCCGAGCGCCTCGCGAACCAGCGATTGCGCCTGCCGCTGCGCGACGTCGTTGCGGCTCGACAGCTCGAGCAGCGCCAGCGCGCGATAGTAGGGCTCAAGCGCGTGCGCCTGCTCGACCAGTCCTTCCAGCGGCGCCCCTCGTCGCGAACGCCGTATCAGCGTGCGGCAGGCGGACGGCATGTGTTCGCGACGGCGCGGCACGCGCGGCAAGCCTCGTGGGGGCTTAAGCCCGCTGGCCGCGCGCCTTATGGTGCGCTGCCGTTCGGAGCGCGTGGAGCTGTTCGAGCGGGAGACCGAGGTCGCTGCGCCAGTCGAAGAACTGTTCGCGTGGCACGAGCGTCCCGGCGCCTTCGAGCGGCTGGTACCGCCGTTCGACCCCGTCACGCTGCTGCACCGCGAAGGCGACCTGCAGTCCGGGAGGGTCGAGCTGAAGGTGCGTGCCCCCTTCCGTCGTAAGTGGGTCGCGCGCCACCATAGCTACGTCCGTCACCGACAGTTCATCGATACTATGGAGAGGGGGCCGTTCCGCCACTGGGAGCATACACACCTGTTCGAGCCGCTGCGCGAGGGACGGTCGCTGCTGCGCGATCGCGTCGAATACGTAGTGCCGTTCGGCGCGCTCGGCCGAGCGCTGGGAGGTGTCGAGAACCGCGTGCGCCAGCTCTTCGGCTACCGGCACCACGTCACGCGCCACGACGTGGAGGCACACCGTCGCCTGCGGGGCAAGCTGCGCGTCGCGATTACCGGCGCCAGCGGACTCATCGGCTCGGCACTCACGCCATTCCTGACCACGGGCGGCCACGCCGTGAGCCGCATGGTGCGCCGCGCTCCGCGCTCGGGTGAAATCGAGTGGTCTCCGACGCGGCACTACGTTGGCCCATTGGAGGGCCATGACGCTATCGTGCATCTGGCGGGCGAAAACGTCGGCGCGCTTCTGCGCTGGTCGCCTGCCAGGCGCCGGCGCATTCGTGAGAGCCGCATCGCCGGGACGCGGCTGCTGGCCGAGCACTTGGCGGCGATGGTTGTGCCGCCGCGCACGCTCATCTGCGCGTCGGCCATCGGCTGGTATGGCGACCGCGGCGACGACACGCTCGATGAAGGCGAACCGCCGGGCGACGATTTCTTCGCCGAAGTGGTGCGCGACTGGGAGGCAGCCTGCGAACCGGCGCTGGCGGCCGGCATCCGCGTCGTCAACCTGCGTTTCGGCATCGTGCTCTCCCCGCAAGGCGGTGCGCTGCCGCGGATGCTGCCGCCGCTGTTTGCACCGCTGGGCGTCGGCTCCGTCGGTGGCGGGCAGCAGTGGTGGTCGTGGATTGCCATGGACGACGCCGTCGGCGCAATCCACCACGCGCTCTGCGACCAGCGGCTGCGCGGGCCGTACAACATCGTCGCCGGGGCAGTGCGTCAGCGGGATTTCGCCACGACCGTTGGTCAGGTGCTGCGGCGGCCCGCCATAATTCCGCTACCGCGCTTCGCCGTCAGCGGGGCGATGGGGGAGATGGGGCGGCTCTTGCTGCTCGGCAGCACGCGCGTTTCATCGGAACGGCTCGCCGCGAACGGCTACCGCTTCCGGCTGCCGGAGCTGGAGGATGCACTGCGGCACCTGCTGGGGCGGCGCGAGTTCGAGGCATGACTCGCCGTCTCGATGAGCTAGACGCGCTGCGCGGGATTGCGCTGGGCATGATGCTGGTATCCAACTTTGTCAGCGACCTGAACTTCTTCGGCGCCATGGAGGTTACCGGAGGCAGTAGTTGGTGGTGGTTTTCGCGCCTGACGGCCGGGCTGTTCGTCGCCGTTGCCGGCGTGGCAGCGTTCCTGGCCAGCCGCAAGGGCGACCTCCGCCGGGCGCTGCACCGCTCACTGCGGCTTGCCGGCTACGCCTACGCAATTACGCTCGTTACATGGCTTGCTATCCCACAGGCGTTCGTCCGCTTCGGCGTGCTGCACCTGCTGGCGCTGGCCGGGCTGGTGGCGCTATCGCTGCGGGGACGCGAGTGGCTAGCGCTCCCCGTCGGCGCAGCCTGCCTGCTGCTGCCGTGGCTGACGCTGCCGGGCGGCGAGTGGCTCGGCCTGCGCGGCTACGACTATACGACAGTTGACTACTTCCCGCTGAACCCGTGGCTGGGAGTGTTCCTGCTCGCATATTTCGCTGGCAGCCGCGCCTATGCCAATGGCCGGCCGCGGCTTTCGCACGAGTGGCCGGCCGCGCTGCTCTGGCTCGGGCGGCACACGCTGCCCATCTACCTGCTGCACCAGCCGGTGATAGTGGGAATGTTGCTGCTGGCCAGCGCTGTTTCGGCGGGGAGGCTGCTGCCGTGAACAGCGTGAGGCGAACTTCTTTATCCTGCCGGAATGGGCCTGACTGATGACGCCGGTCTCCGAGCGGGGCTTCGCGCTGCTCACCGCACTGCTGATGCTCTCGAGTCTGGCCTGGCTGGCGCTGCATGAGGAAGAGCGCGAGCTCCCGGTCGCCTACGTCCCAGTCTGGAGCCGCATCTACGAGGATTACAACACCACCGGCGGCTGGGGGCACGTGCTAGAGCCGGGGCCGTATGGCCTGCTCGCGACAGATAACGAGTGGGGCTCGGTCCACGAATTCGTCCCGGTCGACCTGCCGGCCTCCGAACTGGGTGCGGCGACCGATCTGCGCTGCGTCAGCGGCCTTGACCCCAGCAAGTGCCCGCACGTCTCGCTCGCCTACTGGCGGCCTGCGGTTCCCGCAGGGGAGCTGGTGCCAGTCATTGTTGAAATCGGCCCCTATTTCGGCGAGCAAGCAGTCGGCACCCCCGACATCACCGTGCCTGGGAGCTGGCTCGGCGCGAATATCATCAACAACATCCTGCCGCACGGTTTCGCCTTTGCGCAGGTCTCGGTCTCCGGCACCGGTGCGAGCAACCACTGCATGGACCTAATGGGATACGCCGAGCAGCTGGGGGTCGACGCAGCAGTGACTTGGCTCGGCACCCAGGAGTGGTCGAACGGCAACGTTGGCATTATCGGCAAGTCGTACGATGGCTCGACGCAGTGGCAGGCGGCGCAGTTCGGCAACCCGCACCTGAAGACCATAGTTCCCATCTCCGGACTGATTGGCGTACGCGAGCTGATGTGGCGCAACGGCTCCTCCGAGGCGCGCGCGCCGTTCATGCACAATGTCGTTTACGGTGGCTTCGGCATTGACGGTGACGATGAGGACCTGCAGAACGGCTGCCCTGACTACATCGCCGGACCCGGTAATGGGCTGAGTGGTTGGGCTACTGGTGGCTATGAATTTCACGACAGTTTCTACGAAGGATACTGGGAAGAGCGCTACTTCTTGCCGGACGTACTCGAGAACTACGAAGGCAGCGTCTACATCGTCCATGGCTTTCACGACTGGAACGTCGACCCGCACATGGCGCTCCCTACACTGAATATACTCAAGGACCACGGCATCGAGGCGAAACTGCTGATGGGGCAATGGGACCACGACTACCCCGACCGCCCCGACGTGCAGAAAGACCGCAGCGCCCCCGGCCGCGGCTCGGAAGCGTATCCGCAGATGGTGCGCTACGACTGGATGCAGGACCTGCTGGAGTGGTTCACGTGGTACCTGCGCGAAGAGGGGCCGCAGCCGAACATGTGGACTGAAATCCAGGATAATCACGGGCAGTGGCGTGTCACCGACCGCTACCCGCAAGCGGGCGCCGAGAAACGTGAGTTCGCGCTTGGTGAGGCGCTGGCGCACGCGGGTGGCAGTCTGCAGGTCTACCCCGGCAGTCAGGACGTGGTTTTCGAGACCGAGCCGTTTGAGACGGAATTCCGCTTCGGCGGACTGCCGCAGCTGCACATTGACGTCACGCCTGAGGGCTCTGGCGGGCAGCTCTACGCGCTGCTGCAGGACTGCGATAGCGAGGGGTGCATCCATGTCGGCCACGCCATCATGGACCTGCGCTTCCACGCCGGCGGCACAGACTATCACGTCGTAACGCCCGGCGTGACAATTAACGCCAAGCTGGAGTTCCTGGCAATGGACGTTGTAATCCCGGCAGGCCACTCGCTGAAGCTAATCCTGCGCTCGACCGGCGACGGCTACCTGCCCGCCTCGACTTCCGCTCCGGTCGAAATCGAGCCGGGCGCCAGCAGCGTCCTGCGCGTCGACGTGGTCGACCCGGCTGCGGAGCACTACTTCCTGCCGCCGCAGTGCCGCCACCCGGCGTGTACGGCGGAGTGAGCTTTATCCTCCAGAGGACTGACGGGGCGATGCTGAAGCCCTTCGCAGCCGCATTCCTGTTCCTGCTTCCCGCGCTGGCGGGCTGCCTTGATAGCGAGGAAATGCAACCCCTCTCGGCCGGAGATCTGGCGGTCGCGCCGCAACTGCTTACTGGCGGCGAATTCCAGCCACTGGTGCTGACCGCGCGGCAGCCACTGGCAGTCTACATCCCTTACCTCCTGCTCAACCCGGCGACGGGCTACATCCAGAACTCGACCGTAGTCGACCTGGCACTGGGCGAGACGGTGCAGTTGCAGGTGCTCGCGCCGCCGCGCATCGACTCGGCCTGGCTGTTCATCGGCGCGAGCGGCCGCCAGCAGTGGCCGGCGCGCGACCCCGGCGAGAGCTGGGAGGCGTGGGTTTCGCGCGGGATGCCCGCGGCGACGATGGTCGAGCGTGTGCCGCAGGCGGCGGGGTTTGACGCACTCAACGCCTCGGGCGAGAGTGGCGGTCGTGTCGTCCCGCTGCGTGTCCCGGTCGTGCGGCCGCAGTCGCCCGCGTACGCCCCGGAGGAGGGCGGTCGCTACGCGACTGGCGTTGTTGATGGACGTTCAGTGTTTAACACAATCCATATGCTCACGGATGACACGCCAGGACTTCCACCAGATTTTGCTGATGGCTACCTCGACCGCTGGGCGGGGCAGGGCAATTCCGCCTACGAGGATGCGGCGCAGTTCCTGATTCGCGAGCTGGAATTCTACGGCCTTGAAGTGCGGGAGCACCGCTTCGAGTTCACCGACACCTCCGACAATCAGAACCTGGAGGCGTACAACATCTGTGGCTACCGCTGGGGCACGCTCTACCGCAACGAGTGGCTGGTGTTCGGCGCGCATTTCGACGTCGCGGCGCCGACCAACGCCGGGCTGCTCGATCCGCACGTCACCGGCAGCCGCAGCTATGGCACGCGCGTCGGCGCGTACGACAACACCGCCGGCACCAGCATGGTGCTGAACGTCGCCGAGGCAATGAGCGACTTCGCCAGCCGCCGCACGATGGTCTTCTGCCTCTGGTCGGGCGAGGAGGGCGGCAGGCGTGGCAGCGATTACTGGACAGAGTACTACGTCAAGGGCGACCACCCCGAAGTCACCGTCACCAACTACGTCAACCTGGACATGGCGGGCGTCAACTGGCCCGGCGGCGGCGGCGCCCCGCATGGCGACCCGGATCCGCAGCCGTCGGAGAGCGGCTACCCCAAGGACTCCGAGGTGTGGCCGCTGCGGCTCTACATTGGCCCGTCGGAGGATTATGACGTGGTCAACCAGCCCGGCATGGTGCAGCTGGCGCGCTGGGTCGGCGCTGACGCCATCAACGTCTCGGCGCAGATGGACGTGCTGGTCGGCAACGAGAGCGACGCCGCGTCGACCTGGAAA
>JAKURS010000064.1 GCA_022449705.1 Candidatus Poseidoniia archaeon
ACCCATTACCTCAATGGCATCCAGCGTTACAGTGACGAGGGAGACGACCACGACGCCCAGTACTGGAACGACTATGCACTTGTCAGCCTGAACACACTGGTGGAAGGAGAGAATATTCTTGCTTCTGTGGTGCGTAACCAAGATAGTGGATGGCAAAGCGCCCAGTGGTACGACGAGCAGCTTGAAATCGAGATTCAGCGGGCCAACCTGTGGAACTTCCACCCGCAGCCGTTGAAGCTGGAACTGTATCTAGACACTCAGGCGCCGCTCTCGCGCGCCTACACCGCACCCTGGAGTAACACCAGCAGTTTCCCGGTCACCTGGGAAGTGCTGGACGGCTCGACCGACACAGCAGGCTTCGAGCTGTGGTGGAGCGAGCACAACGGCACCGGCTGGAGCGCCTTGACCCTACACGGCTTCTACACCGGCAACAGCGCCACCTTCAATGGCGAGGATGGTTACAGCTACCGCTTCCGGACGCTGGCGCACGACGTGGTGGGGAACGTCGAGCAGTCCAGCCTGCAGGCGGAGATTACTGTCGACATGACTCCGCCGCAGCCCTGGCTAGCGACTGAGTCCGAAGGTGTCACCAACGCGGAAGGGATCTATCTGGGCTGGGGTGCCAATTCCAGCGACGTCGCGCTCTACCAGCTACAGCTGTGGGACGGCAGCGGCTGGGTGGATTACTACAGTTCCGCCGCGTCAAATAACTACAATCACTGGTTCCCAACTGAACAGGAAGGCATTTTCCGCTTACGTTTGCTGGCTACCGATTTCGCCGGTAACACCGTCGTGACTCCGGAACTGGAACTCGAGTTTGACCGCTCCGCGCCGCAGGTGACGCTCGCGACGCTGCCGCAGTTCTATGGCGCGCAGCTGGTCGATCTGCAGCTGGTCGGAGACGTGGATGACTTGGAGATTGAGAGCTTGGAGCTGGAGTACGCCCGGCTGCCGGAGAACGAAGCGGCGGCGCTGGAGTGGAATCCCCTGGGAGTGGGGTGGGTCAACGGCAGCGCGACCGTGAGCGGGCTGGATGACGGGTGGCGCTACTGGTTCCGGCTGCTGCCAGAGGATGCAGCTGGAAACAAGCTTGAGAGAGACCCGTTCCTGTGGGAGCCGCTGGCGGACGGCAGCGCAAACCTGGCGCTGGAGCTGCCTGTGCTGCCGATGCTGCCTGTCTACGCCGGCAGCCCCAACACGGTCACAGTGCAGGTCAATACGGGACCGACCACCAACATAGGTCTGCAGGAGTACGGTGGCACCGACTACCCTGCTGGCATGGGCAACATGCAGTTCATGGTCGACTACGAAAATGGCAGGCTACTTTTTGGCAATGGCGTAGCTGGATACCGCCCCGCTGCCAACGCCATCCTGAGTGTGGAATTCGAGGCGTATGACGGCTCGCTGGTGGTTGACCTGAGCCCGCCACTCCCGGCGAAGGCGGTACGCGTGACGCTGTCCGACGCGAGCAGCATCGAGCTGATGTGGGAAACCCCTACCGATGCGGTGCACTTCGTCGTAGAGCGAAGCAGTAACCTCTCCGAGGGCTGGCAAGTGGTGAGCCAGCTGTCGCCGGTGCACGATGGACTGAACACCTTCAGGGATTCAGACCTCTCGGACCAGATGTGGTACTACCGCATTGTCACGGTCGACCGCATGGGCTACCGTACCCAGTTGATGGAAATTTCCGGAGTGCTGCTTGAGTACCTGATACTGGACCTGACTACTCCTCACTCTCCGGTCGTTAACAACGAGCCACAGCTCGGGATCGTCGGGGGGCTACCCGGGTGGCTGCCACTGGCTTTGCTGGCTTTGCTGGCGCTGGTCATGGCGGGCGGCGGGGCGTACCTGCTGACGCAGCGCCAGCAGCAGCAACCAGCGCTGGAGGTGGTGCTTGAGCCACAGCTGGCCGAGCCGCTGGAGCCGGAGCCGGCCGAAGATGAAGAACCGGAGGAGCCGCTCGAAGCTCCCTCCTTCAGCGTGGTTGGAGGGACCCAGTACTCGCGCCACCTCAGATTCCGCTGCGATACCGGTTGCGAGCGGGAATTCCCGGGACTGCGCGATGAGGACGAAATCATCTGCCCCCACTGCGGTACAATGGGAACTCCGCCCGAACTTCCTTAACCAACGGCCCGGTGGCGGCGCCATGCCGCTGCTCGAACTGGAGCGGGTCTCGCGCATCTACGAAATGGGGGGCGAGCGCATCCACGCGCTCGACGACTTCAGCCTCACGGTGGATGAGGGTGCAATCATACTGCTGGTGGGGCCGTCGGGCTCGGGCAAGACGACGCTGCTGAACGTGATTTCAGCCCTCGACGCGCCGACCAGCGGCCGTTACCGCTTCGGCGGCGAGCTGGTACCGCACGACGACGTCGAGGCGATGACCGCCTTCCGCCGCCGGAACGTCGGCTACGTCTTCCAGTTCTTCAACCTGCTGGGTGACCTCACCACACTGGAGAACATCCTGCTGGTGCAGGAACTTACGGGCGGCCGCGACGAATCGCGTGCCAGAGAGCTGCTGGCGCTGGTGGGCCTGACCGGCCTCGAGGCGCGCTTCCCGGCCGAGATGAGCGGCGGGCAGCAGCAGCGGGTCGCGATAGCGCGCTCGCTCGCCAAGTCGCCACGGCTGCTGCTGGGTGACGAACCGACTGGCAACCTGGACTCGGAAACGACGCGGCAGGTGATGGAGGTGCTGGTCGATGCGTGCCGCGCCGAGAAAATCACGGCAGTGCTGGTCTCGCATGATCACGCACTCGAGCGGTACGCAACGCGTGTCATCGCCATCGACTCCGGCAAGCTGGTCGAGGACCGGCCGGGCGAGCTGGCGACGATGAAGGGCGCCGTGAAGGAGGCGGGCCGCTCATCGCGGAAGGCATTGAAATCGCTGGCGGAGAAGGCGCGCCAGTTCTCGCAACGATGAAGTTGCGACGCGCTGCGTTGCGGTGGTCCTGGCGGCGACTCGCGCCGTGGTTGAAACTGCTGCTGCTGCCGCTGAAATGGCTGCTGCTGTTGCCGCTGCTGCCGCTGTTGCTGCTCTGGCGCTGGCTGCTGCGGCTGGAGCCGCGCATGCACGTGTTGCTGCTGAGGCGTATGCTCCGGAGCCTGTGGCGCATCCGCTTCCGCACTGGCGTGATGCTGCTGCTGGTTGTGATTACGACGCTGACCGGCGTGATGATGGCCGAGTTCAGCCGCAACGGCGACGCGGTCTACGAGGAGTTCTACGGAGAGACAAACCTGGCCGACCTGGTCGTCGCGACCAATGACCTGTACCAGCCGGTGGCCAATTTCTCGGCCGCCTGCGCTGCCTTCGGCGCAGCGGAAACGTGCGAGACGCGACTGGCGCTCGACGCGCAGTTCCTGCGCGATGACGGCGAGTGGATTGCGGCGACGCTCTATGGCCATGCGGAATCGCCCGAGGTGAGCACGCTATGGTTCACCGCCGGCAGGATGGCGTCCTCCCCGGGCGAGGCAGTGATTGACCGCCACGTGCAGGAGGAGCTGGGAGTCGGCCCCGGGGACACGGTGACCGTTTCGCTGGCGGGAGAAATACACAGCTACACGATTGTGGGTGTCGCCAACTCTCCACACCACCTCTTCTACGTTGCCGACCCGCGCATGCTCATTCCGCAGGAGGGCGCCTACGCGGTGCTCTACCTGCCGGTTGAAGATCTGGCGACCGACGCTGGCCTCGAGCCAGGGAGCAGGAACATGCTGCTGCTCGACCTGCCCGGGACCCCGGCCTACGACCTGCAGGATACCAGCGAAGACGAGGGCGTCGCGCTGCGCGAGCTGAAGCAGGAGCTCGCTTCCGCGCTGCACGACGAAGGGGTCGCAGGGGCGATGCTGAGCGACCGCGGCGGCATCCACTCGGTCGAGCTGCTGCGGCAGGACCTCGAAGGCAGCCGCAAGTCAATCCCGATGACCATCTTCCTGCTGGGGACGGTCTCGGCGCTGGTGCTGGCAATTTCGATGGAGCGGCTGATTCGCACGCAGTATCGCGAAATCGCGGTGATGCGCGCGCTCGGTTTCTCCGCGGCCGAGGTCAGGAACCACTACCTGCTGGTGCCGCTGCTGCTCGGCTCGACAGGCATCGCGCTCGGAACCGCGCTGGGCGCCTACTTCTCGGTGGCGATGACCGAGTTCTACTTCGAGCAATGGGGCATCCCACTCGCCAGGGTGGCGCACTACCCCGACCTCTGGCTCGCCGTAGGAGCGGGCGTGATGGCCATCGTGATGCTCTTCTCGCTGCGGCCGGCGCTGCGCGCTTCGCGGCTGACGCCGCTGGAAGTGATGGGGCAGCGCGAAGTGGAGCGGGCGCAGGCATGGGCACAGCGGCTGACGGCACGGCTGCCGGTGACAGTCAGCCTCGGCATCCGCTCAACCTTCCGCAAGCCGCGGCGGCTGCTGCTGACGGTGGCAGCACTGGGTCTGGCGCTGGTCATCCTGGGCGGCTGGCTGCTGACCATGACTTCAATGACAGGCTACATGCGCGACTCTCTCACCGACGCCGAGCAGTGGGACGCGCAGGCAGTCTTCATGCCGCAGCAGGAGCCGCAAATGCGCAGCTGGGCCGCCAACCACACCGGTCTGGAAGCGGAGTGGGTGACATTGCTGGCCGGCTCGCCCGCAGGCGACGACCGCACCTTCATCGTCTGGGGCGTCGAGCAGTTCGGCGATAGCGGCATGCACGGCTTCCGGCTCTCCGCCGGGGAGCTGCCGCAGGCCGGTACGCAGCCGGTCGAGGTGCTGGTGGACCAGGGCGTCGCCGAGCACCTGGAGTGGGAGCCTGGCGACGTGGTGATCGTGGAGATTGCCGGCACTGCCGTCGAGGTGCGCGTCACCGGCATAACACTGGAGCTGACACGCTCGCTCTGGCTGCACCGCGACGACCTTGTCGCGATTACCGGCTGGGAGATGGTCAACATGGTGATGCTGCGCAACGTCGATGACGAGGCGCTGGCGGAGCTGGAGCAGCAGGCGCTCGTAACGCGTCACGAAGAGATGGTCACGGCGTTCGACAATTCGATGGAGAAATACCAGGCCATCATCATCGCCTTCCTCGCCATCGGCGCCGCCATCGCGGTCGCGGTGCTGGTCAATACTCTCATCATCAACCTCACCGAACGTGACGCCGAGCTGGCGACGTTGCGCGTCCTGGGGGCTTCAGAATGGAAGCTCTCCGGAATCCTGCTGGTCGAGCACGCCATCATCGGCCTCGCCGGCGGCATCATTGGCGTCGCGGTCGCAATCGCCGCCAGCCAGTGGATGGTTGCGGTCTTCACCACCTGGATTTTCTACTTCCCGCTCTTAATCGACTGGGTGGTTGCACTCTACCTGTTCCTCTTCATTCTTCTCGCGGCGCTTGCCACCACGCTCATCGGCACCTGGCGCATCCGCCGCATGGACCTGGTCAAGAGCATTCAGGAGTTTTCGCAGTAGTCACGCTTCCATCTCGCCCTGATTGCCACAGGTGTCACAAACGATGAGCTGCATTCCCCCAGTCGTGGCACGTTGATATCAGCGCCGCCGCCAGCGCGCCCGCCACAGCCCTGACTCCAACGTCCGTTCAGATTCGCGATGAGATTATCATTTACACTACAGTAAACCCCCAAGTCCCCGCCTCAGCTTCCAGGGTGTTTCAGCACTCGCTTGAGCACAAACCACTACTTGCACGCCTGAAACTGGCATTGTGCCCGCTCAAGACGCGCTAGCGCTGTGAGGCAAATATTAGTTTGTAGTAGCAAGTAATAGTTATATTCAATACCAAGCTTCCTATCATAGATAGGAAAAATCGCCATATCAGACACAACATAAATATATATTAGAGATTAAATTAGCTACATATTAT
>JAKURS010000065.1 GCA_022449705.1 Candidatus Poseidoniia archaeon
GAGCTGACGACGACAGTTTCGTTCACGAAAAGGTTGTCGCTGCCAGAAATCAAGAAACCCTCCAGTCCGTTGGTGATGCTGTTGTTTGAATAGGTGCCACCGCTGGCATAAACAATAATCGCCGTCTGGCCGGTGGCGTCTATACTGTTGCCAGTAAAGCTGTTCCGTTGGCCATCGTCTATGATTGCGGCAGCCAGCCCCCCCGAGATGCTGTTTCCGGAAAAAGTATTGTCGGCGCCGAAAACACCAATACCCTGCGCCTCGCTATCGCTGATTGCGTTGCCAGAAAATGTGTTCCAGGCCCCCTTAGTGGCAACGTAGAGCGCGTACTGGTCGATTTCCTCAAGGATATTGCCTGAAACTAGGTTATATAGGCTGGGTCTGTTCCCGTCTGAAACCTGGATACCGTATCCCTTCAGCCGCAGCAGGTGGTTATCAATCACAAAATTTGAGTTGGAATCGTCCCGCAGCCGGATGCCGGTCGCGTCGCTGTCACCAATCGAGTTGTTGTAGATGGTGTTACCGTAGGAATAGCGCAGGCCAATGCCACTGTCCTCCGGTCCATCGCCCTGCTGCGTAACGCTGTTGTTCTCAATCCAGGTATCCGTCGTGTAGTAGAGGCTGACCGCGCTGACCACGTCCCCGCTACCCGACTCGAGGATGTTGCGCGCCACTAGTGCATCATTTACTGTCCAGAGCTGGAGGGTGTGCGACTGATGGTCAACCATCCGGTTGGAATATATAACTATATTATTTGAATTATATATGTAAGTGCCTATGCCTGAGTTATTGCTGAAGCTTGAAAATTTCAGCGTTATTTGCGAGGAAGAGCTGACCGAGAGCCCGTAGTCGCTGGTCTCGTCGCCGTTGTCAGCAACGGTCAGGTTGTCCAACGCCACCCCGGTCGCCGAGGTGACGATGAGGCCGGAACCGTTCGGCGAGCCGGAGAAGCTGCTGTTGCGTACCACGGTGTTGTATGCCACCTCCAGCATCAGCCCGGCGTCGCCATTGCTGTCGGCGCTGGAGTCCAGGATAGTGTTGTCACGGGCGGAATTGTACAGGTAGATGCCGTAGTAGCCGAAACTACTGACCGTACAGTTGCGCAGCAGGTTGTCATCGGAGTCTTCCAGCATGATGCCGTAGCCGGAGCCGGAAGCGGGTTCGGCGAAGACGCTGTCGCGGATGATGTTGCCGTCCGAGCTGTCCAGCTCCAGCGCCCGGCCGCTCGCTTCGGTAACAGTCAGCGTCAGGTTCGCCAGCAATCCGCCATCGCTACGATCCAGACGGATTAGGTACTTGCCCGAAATATTCAGCGATTCCAGCCGCAACCCGTCATTGCTTCCAGATACGAGCGCCCAGGCGTTCCCGTCAGGCGATTCGAGGTGCAGATGGCTCAGCTCAACATCGTCGCTCGCGATGGTGATGAAATCATCCCCCTGCTGCGGCTGGAGAGTGGTGGCGCTGCCGTTACCACGGAGCGTTACCTGTTTCTCGATAAGCAGGCTGGACTCGACGTACGTCCCGTTCCAGACGCGCACGACGTCGCCGTCGGCCGCCGCCTCCAGCCCGGCGGTGATGGTGGTGTAATCGCCATTGCCGCTAGCGTCAACGATAATTGTCTCGCCAGCTCCCAACGGGAGCGCCAGCAATGCCCCCAGCAGTGCAAGGGCGACCAGCAGCAAACGTGACGAGGACATTGACTCCCGCCGGCATCCCGGCAAGAGGGATAAATATGAGTTCCTGCCGCGTATCCTCAAATAGTAGTCGTCGATAGAGGGGCGATGGTAGTCGACGGCGACACCTTTCGCGCGCTGATGCGGCAGTTCCCGGCCGGCGTGACCATTGTCACCTTCGATGACAAGGGCACACTCGGGGGGCTGGCGGTCTCCAGCTTCTGCTCTCTCTCAATGGAGCCGCCGCTGGTGCTGGTCTGCATCGACCGCGAGGTGGCGAGCCACGACGCGATTGCGCGCGCCGGCACGTTCGGTGTCTCGGTCTGCGCCGCCGACCAGTGGCAGCTGGCGCAGGACTTCGCCAACCCGAAGCAGGACAAGCAGGCGCTGCTCGAGGCGACGCCGCACTCGCTCACGGACGGCGGCGCGCCGCTGCTCGACGGCTGCGTCGCGACCATGGCATGCAGCGTCGTCGCGGCGCACGAGGCGGGCGACCATACCATCTATGTCGGGCAAGTCGAGAGCGGCGTGGTAGACGAGTCGCGCGAGCCGCTCGCCTACTGCCGCTCGGGGTCCGGCTCTTTTACGCCAGCGTAGCCGGCGAGGCGCCCAAGCGCGTTTTCAACGATTGTCCCGGGCAGGTCGCCCCGCAAAGCAACCTGGCTGCGCCAGAAAGCGGCCGAGAGCCACAGCTCCTTCACTTCCACCTCACCTTCAGACAGCGTGAGCCGCCCCACCTGCTGCCACAGCCCGAATGACGGCGCGAAAACGCAGCTGGTCTCGCGCGGCGTGAAGCCAGTCGCGAGCAGCTCCTGCTCGACAGCCGTCAGCAGCTCCTCACCGCGCGTCTTTAGCAGCGCGGCACGGCCCTCGCGCAGCCGGTAGCCCTGGATCGCCAGCCAGAAGCCCGGCAACGCAATCAGCAGGAACAGCAGGTCGAGGTGCAGCCCCGCCAGCAGAGGCCCCTCGATTGCGCTGCGCACGATGACGCGGCACGCCAGCATCACCCCCAACACCAGCGCTGCGGCGCGGTACCATTCACGCGCCTCGCTGTGCCATTCAAGCGTTGCCATCAGAACAACCTTGTCTGCCGGCCGCCAGTACGCAGAGCGCGCTCGTCCCATCCAAAAACTTCGGTGATGCGCGCCAGCGTCTTCGCCAATCGGCCGGCGTAATAGGCCCAGTCGGGTGCCGGAGGGTCCTCACCGGGAAAGTAGGGCTCGACCACCATCGGCGTGCGCGAGGTGTCTGTGACGATAAACGCCACCTTCATGCCACTAACGAAAGGGCGTCCGGTAGCGACAAATTTCTCGTACGCCTGCAGGTGCGCCATCGCCTTCGGGTTCTTGTACTTGCGACCCAAATTGACTGTCTTGGAAATAACGAGTTCTTCCGGCGAAACCTTGCCGGCGGTGATACGGCTGACCCATTCACGTGCACATTCCAGTGCTCCATCGGTCGAGCCCTCCATCAGCTGGGCGAAGATTTCCTGCAGTGCCTCTACCTGCGCCGAAAACGCGTCGGTGCGCCGCGTCTCGTAGCCACGCACTACCAGCGCTTCATGCGGCCACACCTGTTTTCCGACATAGCGTTTCTTGACACCGTGCGAGAAAAAAGGGTGCAGTATTTTCTCGAACTCCAGCTGCCGCGCCCCTTCGGAATAGCGCGCTGCAATCGCCTCGCCGAACTCGACTGTCTCGGCTTTGTTGTCGTGCGGCGAGCTGAAAAAGACAGAGTCGGTGTCGCCGTAAATCACCGCCAGTCCCTCTCCCTCCAACTCGGTGATGATATTGCGCACCGCTTCTCGCGCGTAGGCGGTAATCGAGGCGCCGATGTCCAGGTTGGTAAAGCGGTAGAAGTATGATGCGAAGACGCCGTAGACAGAGTTCATAAGTATCTTGATAGCCTCCTGCACCCGCCGGTAGTGCTCCGCCTCGGCACCCGTCGCGGCCGCCTCTGCCTGCTTGGCAGAATCGCGCTCGACCATCAGCCCTTTCAGCAACTCCGGCAGCAGTCCACGCCGCGTCTCTGGCGTCTGGAAGCGGACGCCGTGAGGAGTGAGGATTTCGCCCTTCTCCGAAAGAGTAGTGAAGCAGAGGTTGCGATCGATGATAATGCTGGGATACATCGACTTGAAGTCGAGCACGCAGACCCAGTCGTAAAGCCCGGGCTCGAGCGCGTGGACGTAGCCCCCCTCGATGTGGCCTGTGCGCTTCTGGTGACGCGTCAGCGGGACGCCGATGCCCCGGGCATCTGCAGCGCGAATCATCAGCGAGTCAATCAGTGACGAGGTGCGGCCGTTGAGCGTCTCCTCCAGCGGCAGCCGCGCGACCGAGCCGATGTGCTGGAACTTCTCC
The DNA here is from genome assembly GCA_022449705.1 of Candidatus Poseidoniia archaeon. Lineage (GTDB taxonomy): Archaea > Thermoplasmatota > Poseidoniia > MGIII > CG-Epi1 > UBA8886. The sequence goes on from JAKURS010000065.1 coordinate 4,031, forward strand.
AGCACGCGGATGTGCTGCATGATTTCGAACGCCAGCCGCGCGTCCTCGAGGCAGTATTCCTTTACGCGCTGCGGGTCGCGTTCCCACTCGGCGTCCATCTGTTGCGGGTTGACATCGTGCTTCTCCTTCCCGAGCAGCTGCTTGGCGACAGCATTGAGCGATTCCTGGCGTGGCCGGATTTCGCGTTTGACGTTCCACCATGCATCAGCGACGATACGGCCGCGCACCGCCCAGGTGCGGTTCGATCGCTGCTCTGCCGGAGTTCCATCACGGCCGAGAACCAGCTTCATCCCGTGCAAGTGGGCACGCTCCTCCAGCAGCGGGAGGTCATAGCCGTCGATGTTGTAGCCGGTAATCACATCAGGGTCATGCTGCGCGACAGTAGCGGTGAAACTGGATATTATGTCCGGCTCGCTGCCATCGAGCATCTTCTCTTCCACTAGTTCGGCACCGTCATGGACGGTCAGACAGGTGCAGAAAATACGGCGGTCGAGCAGCGAGTTCTCGACGTCGAAACTCAGAACGCGCAGCGGCGCGGTAAAAGTCTCCGCTGGCTCCAGGACAGTTGCATCAATGACCGGGCAGCTCCATCCCCGCTTCTCGAGCGGTTCGCCCTCAACCGTGATGCACCCCCCGATGTCGTGGTCGTAGAGGTATCGGAAGTGGAACGGGATATCGGCCGCCAGCACGGTCAGCTCGCAGGCACGCAGCCAGTCACGCAGATGCGGTACCTTGCCGGGGTGCCAGACCTCGACCCGCAGGCAGTCGCGTTCCTCGCCGTCGACCCACAACCGCTCAGGGAGTGTCGCACGCACCTCGGCGTGGTCCTCAAGCTGTGCGATGATATCGGCTGGCGGCTCGACTACCTGGAACCAGGGGGCCTGCGGCGGTGTCCGCACCGCCATGCTCTGCCCGTCGGCAGTGCGGCCGTACAGGTAGACGACGGTGATGCTGCGCCCGTCGATGACCTCGGTATGCGAAGCGGCGTTCAGCAGCCGCAGGGTCGCGCGCACGCACGGCGAGCATGGCCCGGCTTTATAGCAGCCCGCGCCGCGACCAAACATGCGCTACGTTTGCGACGCAATGCTGGGACGGCTGGCACGCTGGCTGCGGCTGCTGGGGCACGACACTCTCTACGCAGAAACTGGCGACGACGAGCTGCTGCGGCTGGGGGAGACGCGTCGCTTGCTGACCCGCGACATCGAGCTCGCCCGCCGGGGCGGCGTCCCGGTCATCGAGGCGGACGGGCTGCAGGAGCAACTGCTGGAAGTGGCACCGCCCCCCGCCAAGCCATTTACCCGCTGCACCGCCTGCAACGGCGAGCTGCGCGCAGCCACGGCGGTGGAAGCGAGGAAGGCGCCACCACGCGTCCGCGAGGCGCACAGCGAGTTCCGCGCCTGCGACGCGTGCGGGCAGCTCTACTGGCCCGGCACCCACTTCGAGCGCATCCGCGACTCGCTGTGCGAGTGGGGGCTAATCGAGTGAGAGCAGCGCCGCTGCCAGCGCGCCCGCCACTGCACCGCCACAGCCCTGATTCCAACGTCCGTTCAAAATCACGACGAGAGTATCTTTACTATACAGTAAACCCAAAGTCACCGCCCCTCAGCTTCCAGGGCGTTTCAGCACTCGCTTGAGCATAAACCACTGCTTGCACGCCTGAAAACAGGCACTGTACCGGCTCAAGATGCGCTGGCGCTGTGAGGCAAATACCCGTTTACAGTAACAGATACCCATTATCTCTAGTTATATCAGGTACTAGGATTCCTATC
>JAKURS010000066.1 GCA_022449705.1 Candidatus Poseidoniia archaeon
TAGTAGTCGTCCCAGTCGTCATTGGGCTCGGCTGCCAGACAAAAGCTCCAGTCATCTGGCGGGACGGACACGGTGGTGCTGAATTCCAGACTGTCATGGATGCCGGAGTCGCTGTCAGCGACCGCAGTGAGCCGCGTCCCGTCCGGGTCGCCGTTCCCGGCGTCATCGGGCGCGGTGATGGTTAGCTTGACAGTCTGCGACTGGCCCGCTTCCAGATCCAGAACACTTGTGTCCAGAGTCGCGTCCCAGCCCGGCACAGTCAGCTCGGTGCTGAAGCGGAAGGTGTCGGCGCCGTTGCCGGTGTTGGCAGCGGTGACGATGTAGGTGTGCGAACCGCCCGGCGCCACGGTCTCAGTGGTGCTGCCGCTAAGCGCGATGTCCGGCACCGGCGCGATGTAAAGCGATGTGCTGAAGCTGAAGTCCCAGCCCGCCAGGCTCAGCGTGTCGCTGAAGCTCAGGTGCAGGTTGTAGTCGTTATCACCAGGCGGAACCTCCTGGCCGTTGTACGACCAGACGAACTTCACCGCCAGCCGTGACCCTTCGTCAGTGACGCGATCAGTGGTCGCATCCCACTGTGAAAAGCCGGCCGGTCCCATGCGCAGTGTGTACTCCTGCTTCTCCTCCGGCAGCCACGCGACGCCAAAGGCGTCCTCGACCAGGGTGTGGACCGCCACCTGCCGCGCTGCGCTATCGTGTACCGGATTGCCGTCCAGACTGGCACGGACATGGTCAATCAGCAGTACCAGGTGGCCGTCGTAGTTATCCTCACTGTTCGAGCCGTAGCGCAGCTCAGGGTTGGCTTCCGGGCTAAGTGGCGGCGGTTGGCCACTGTAACTCCAGCGGCTCTCGATACGCAGCTTGAAGCCGGCAGTGGGAAAAGTCTGCGCAGGCAGGCTGCCACTGCCGGAGAGCTCGACGTCGCCGTTCATCGAAACCTGTTCGTTGGAGGTCTCGAACTGGTCAACCGTGTTGCCATCGACCAGCAGGGTGAACCGCAGCTGGATGCTGATGTCGGCCGAGGAGTGCACGACTACTTCGCCGGTCCAGGTTCCCGAGGCATTGGCCTCGAACTCCAGCAGGGGCGACGCCCACTCCGCCACCTCGATGTAGGCTGCTCCGGGGGTGTTGTTGACCGGTGCCTCGTTGTAGAGTCCCGAACCCGGTATCAACGGGTCCAGCCCCCCGTCGGAGCCGGCGCCGGCGTCTTCCTGCAGGTAGAGCGCAACCTCCACCTCGGCTGCGTCAGCCTCTCCCGCCAGCGCTGCGGCTGCCAGTAGCGCCAGCAGCAGCGTCAGCCCGTGCCTTGCAGCCATGTTCTCCGCGAAACCAGCTTCCATATTTAAGTTGCCTCAATCCTCATTGCCATAGTGCCAGATGCTGTCACCAATGTAGTGCAGTGTCTTCACCGCCTTGCCGCGTGTTGCTGCGACCATTGCCACGCCGTCGAGCAGGGCCTCGCCGATGGCGAGCGGTCTTTGGTGGGTCTCGTCACGCACCCAGACCAGGTCGCCCGGCGCGACCGTCTCGTCGGCCCCGTTGATACCGGCCGCCATCACGTTGGCGCCGTTCCGCAGGAACGGAACCGCACCCATGTCCACCTGCACCCAACCGCCTGGCGGGGTCACTTCGAGCAGGCCGCGCACCGAGAGGTGCCACCTCTCACCCCACTCAAGCGCAATGACATGGCCGTCGCGCAGCAGTGCCTGCCCGTCGGGGGACTGCGCCAGCTCCACCTCGCCAGGGCGGTAGCTGAATTCCAGTCCGTGGACCGCCGCCAGCGCCGTGTTCAGCGCGCGCACCTCGCGCTTGTTGACCGGATGACGACGACGGATATTGAACTGCGCCATGCGACCCGATGACAGGGGGTCTTTTAGCACCCCCCGCTGGGCGCGCGATGCGCATCACGGTCATGGGCACCGGCTATGTCGGGCTGGTCACCGGCGCCACCTTTGCTGCCGCCGGCCACGACGTGGCGTGCCTCGATATCCTGCCCGAGCGGGTGGCAGCGCTCAACGCAGGCGAGTGCCCGATTTTCGAGCCGGGGCTGCCCGAGCTCCTGAAGGCGGGGCTGGCGTCCGAGAAGCTGCGCGGCTCGGGCGAGATGGCTTCAGAGATTACGGAGGCGGACCTGACCTTCATCTGCGTCGGCACCCCGTCGCGCAACGACGGCTCCATTGACCTAGCGCAAGTCGAATCGGCCGCAGCGGCCATCGGCGACGCGCTCGCCAGCGGTGAGCGCAAGCATGTGGTAGTCGTGAAATCGACCGTCCTGCCGCGGACGACCGAGGATCTAGTGCTGCCGCGAGTGCTCGAGCGCAGTGGCCGCGACCGCGCCAGTGTGGGCTTCGCGATGAACCCCGAGTTCCTGCGCGAGGGCTCGGCGGTCGCCGACGCATTGCAGCCCGACCGCATCGTCATCGGCGCTGCAGATGGCCTCGCGCGTGCGCGGCTGCGCCTGCTCTACGCCGGCGCCGAGTGCCCGGTGCTAGAGTGCGACCCCCGCACGGCGGAGATGGTCAAGTACGCCAGCAACGCCTTCCTTGCCGCTAAGGTCTCCTACACCAACGAGGTCGCGAACCTCTGCGAGGCGTGGGGCATCGACTTCGCCACCGTCGCGGAGGGGATGGGGCTCGACGACCGAATCTCTCCTCGCTTCCTGCGCGCTGGTGCGGGATTCGGCGGCTCCTGCTTTCCTAAGGACGTCAAGGCTCTGCGCACCGCCGCTGCGGCCGAAAAACTGCCGGTGGCGATGCTTGACGCTACGCTCGTGGTCAACGAGTCACAACCACTGCTGCTGGTCGCGTGGGCACGCGACGCGCTGGGCTCGCTGAAGGGGAAGCGTATCGCCCTCTTGGGACTGGCGTTCAAGCCCGACACCGATGACGTGCGTGAGGCACGTGCCGCCGTGGTGGCGCGCGCTCTGCTCGACGCGGATGCCAGCGTCGTCGGCTGCGACCCACAGGCAGCCGCCAACTTCACCGCGCTGTGCGACATCAAAATCGCCGCCTCCGCAGAGGCGGCGCTCGACGGCGCCGACTGTGCTATCCTGATGACCGAGTGGCCCGAGTATGCGGCGCTGCCGCCGGCCGTCTTCGCGGAGCGCATGGCGCGGCCGCTGGTGCTCGACGGCCGACGTGCGCTGGATGCCAAAGCGCTGCGCAACGCGGGCGTCGAGTATCGCGCCATCGGGCTCGGCGGGAACAAGTAAATTCTTTAATAAGGCGCCCAAGTCCGCCGTCTCCCCGCGGTCCGTGGACCGTATTCTGGTGACGCAGCATGACCAAAGGCACAGCATCTTTCGGAAAGCGGCAGAAGAAGACCCACATCATATGCCGGCGCTGCGGCCGTCACGCTTACCACGTTCGCAAGAAGCGCTGCGCCGCCTGCGGCTTCGGCGCCTCCGCGCGCCAGCGCAGCTACAGCTGGGCCAAGTCGCACTGATGCCCCTACGGGAGGCGTGCGGCGTCGTTGGTATCACTACCACGACGCCAGTGCTGCACAACCTGCTCATCGGCTTGCGCGCATTGCAGCATCGCGGGCAGGAATCGGCCGGCGTTGCACTCTGGGATGAGGGCCACCTGACACGGCGCGGGATGGGGCTGGTCGCGGAAGTGCTCACCAACTTCGAGACCCGTTTCCACGACGCTAAAGCCGGCATCGGCCACGTGCGCTACTCGACCGCCGGCAGCTCCTCGCTGCGTAACGCGCAGCCGATTACCGCCAGCTTCGCGACAGGCGAATTGAGCCTGGCGCACAACGGCACTATCGCCAACCAGCAGGAGCTGCGCGAGCAGTGGGAGACCGAGGGTGCCGCCTTCATGTCGGATACCGACTCCGAAATCATAGTGCGGCTCATCGCGCACCGGCTACCGCACACCGGCTCGATTGTCAGCGCCATCCGCGAAGCGATGGGGCGCATGGTCGGTAGCTACTCGATTGCGTTGCTGCACAACGACGAGCTGTTTGCCTTCCGCGATCCGCTCGGCATCAAGCCGCTCTGCCTCGGCGAGCTGCCGGACGGCCACGTCGTCGCCTCCGAGAGCGTCGCGCTTGACGCGATGGGCGCTACATTCGTGCGCGACATCACGCCGGGCGAGATTGTCCAGCTCACCCCGGAGGGCGTCACATCGCATCCGCCCCCCGCCGGGGGCGAGCGGGCGTTCTGCATGTTCGAGTATGTCTACTTCGCGCGGCCCGACTCGCGCATGGACGGGACGCTCGCCTATTCGGTGCGCCAGGAGCTGGGGCGGCAGCTGTGGAACGAACATCCGGTCGAGGCCGACCTTGTGGTGCCGGTGCCCGACTCGGGCATCGCCCATGCGCTCGGCTTCGCTGAAGCAGCGGGAATTCCGTACCGCGAGGGACTCATCAAGAACCGCTACGTCTGGAGGTCGTTCATCCAGCCGCACGATGAGCAGCGCAAGGCGACCATCAACGAGAAGCTGAACCCGATACGTGAGTTCCTCGAAGGACAGCGGGTGGTGCTCATCGACGATTCCGTCGTGCGAGGCAACACCTCACGCCGCATCGTTGCGCGCGTCCGCGAGGCGGGCGCTAGCGAGGTGCACCTGCGGGTCGGCTGTCCGCCCATAATCTCGCCCTGCTACCTCGGCATTGACATGCCAAGCCGCGATGAATTCATCGCTCCCGGAAAGAGCGTGGCGGATATCACGCGCGACATCGGCGCAGACTCGGTCGGTTATATATCAATCGACGGGCTAGTGCGCGCGATTGGCAAGCCGCATGATGATCTCTGCCTCGGCTGTATCAACGAGGAATACCCGGTCCCAATTCCGGGTGAGCGAGTGCGCGGGCAGGCAACGCTGGAAGAGTTCGAGGCGTAAGGCGAAAACTACAGCGCGACCAGGTAGTAACGCTTGAAGCGGCCCCAGAATCGCGACTCAAGTTCGCCGTGCCGCTCCAACTCGCCGAGGTGGTACGCCGCCAGCTGTCGGCTCACCTCCAGGTTCTTGGCAATCTCCTTCTGGCTCATCCCACTGCGGGCAGCAGGACGGCGAGCATCAGCGCCAGAAAGACGCTGGAACCCTGTGCAAAACGGGAATTCATGGTATTCACCGTCTGTTTCGAGCCCTGCGAGCTATATTAAGAGGCTGGTACGGAATTTTGCATGTTGGTGCTCACTTCCACAGGAAGAACGTGTCACCACCGTCGCGTACCGCACTCACGCTGCCGTCCCACTCGGCGGGCGCACGCGCCTCGACCGTGCGCATTGTGAACGGATCGAGCAACTGCAGCTCGCGCCCACGCCGGCTCACCACCTGCACCTCGCGCTCCTCGCCCAGCCGGCGCGCCGCCTCCAGCTCGGAGAGCTTCGGCTTCCAGTCCGGCCGCGTTTCCGACGCGCAGCAGAGCCGGGCGCGTCGCCGCTCGATGGCAGCGACGCGCCAGACCGCACCGTCGTGGAGTACGGCATCGCCCGCCAGGACCGGCGGCAGGCGCACGCCGAAGGTGTGCCGCAGCAGGTCGCGCCCTTCGCGACGGCCGACCAGCGACGAAGTTTCCTTAACTTCGCCGCCCAGCACCAGCAGCAGTGCGCGCGAGAGCGCCCGCGCGCGGTCGGTCGACGAGAGCTGAAAGTCGTACCCGCCGCGCACCGGCCCGTCCTCGGTCGCGAAGAATTGCGGCGCGCCCTCCGCGAGCGCAGCGTTGACGCGCGCGACCGCCGCCTTCAGCACCGCCTGGCGGGGGGTCCGCAGCTGGAGCGTCGCCTCGTAGTAGCCGCCCGCCTGCCGCGAGCAGCTGGTGCA
>JAKURS010000067.1 GCA_022449705.1 Candidatus Poseidoniia archaeon
GATGACCTCGACCAGCTCCATCAGCGGCACCGGGTTCATGAAGTGCATGCCGATGAACCGCGCCGGCCGACCGCTCGCCTCGCCCAGTTCGGAGATGGAGATGCTGCTGGTGTTGGAAGCCAGGATGGTTCCGGCGGGGCAGAGCTTGCCCAGCGTGGCGAACAGCCCCTCCTTCAGGCCTTGATCCTCGATAATCGCCTCGATGACCATGTCTGCCTTCGCAAGTGGACCCTGCTCCACGGTTGGCGTAATGCGCCCTTCAATCGCCTTCGCTTCGCCTGCGGGCAGTTTTCCCTTCGCAACAAACTTCTCGAGGCTGCCATGAATTGTCGCCATCCCGTGCTCGACGAACTCCGACGCGATATCCTGGAGGATAACGTTGCGCCCTGTCGCCGCAGCTACTTGCGCAATTCCAGCGCCCATCTGCCCGGCACCGACGACGCCGATAGTGCTAATTTCCATGCTCTACCAGCCAGGCCATGATTGCGTTCTGGACATGCATCCGGTTCTCCGCCTGGTCAAAGACAATCGAGTAATCGGCCTCCATCACCGCGTCAGTCACCTCGCGCCCCCGCTCGGCGGGCAGGCAGTGCATGAAGAGCGTCTCCCGGCCGGTGGCGGCCATCAGTTCCTTGTTTACCTGGTAGGGTGCAAAGACTTTCTCTCGCGCATCTGCCTCGTCTTTCTGCCCCATCGAGGCCCAGACGTCGGTGTAGATTACGTCGGCGTCTGCGACCGCCGTCTGGGGATCGTGCAGTACTTCGATGGTCGAAATCCCTGCTCCGCGTGCTTCAGCCACGGTATCTGCGTCCGGCTCGTAGCCTTGCGGGCAGCAGCAGCTGAAATGGAGTGGGAGGCGCATCGCCAGTCGCAGCCATGAGTGAACCACGTTATTTCCGTCACCGAGGTATACTACCTTGACTTTCTCCTGTCCTGGCAGGTGCTCCTGAATGGTGAAGATATCTGCCATAATCTGGCAGGGGTGGTTGTAGTCGGTGAGGCCGTTGATGACCGGGATAGTCGCGTGCTCGGCCAGTTCCAGTATATGTGCATGGTCGAACAGCCGCGCCATTATCAGGTAGTTGTAGCGGCTGAACAGTCGCGCAATATCCTTGATAGCCTCGCGCTTGCCGATGCCGATGTCGTTCGGCCCCAGGAAGAGTGCATGTCCCCCCATCCAGGTGAAGCCGGTCTCGAAGGAGACCCGCGTCCGTGCAGATGGCTTTGCAAATATCATCACTAGCGAGCGGTCGGTGAAAGGGCGGTATTCGTCCCGCGCGCGAAATTTCACCTTCAGTTCGGTCGCCAGTTGCAGAATTTCCCTAAGATCGTCCGCCTCGAAATCAGAGATGTGCAGGAAGTGCCGGACCATTCAGCTTCCCCGGGGCCGGCAGGGGTGGCCGCGAGGCATGCTAGTCGCGGTCGATGCGTGGCGCGAGCAGGAAGGCGACCTCGCCCTGCGCACCTGTCAGGTCATCAACTGCCAGGTCGGCGGTGATGCGCACTGGCAGGTCGCTGCCCAGCTGGATTGTGAGCACCCGGTCGCGAGCGAGCGAGTTTACCATCAGTGTGAAGTATTCCAGCGAGAAGAGAGAGGTCTGATCCTCCTTGGAGTCCAGCTTTTCGAGTTGCTTCTTCCCCAGTTCGAGGTCGACCCGGTTCTGGTTGTCCCCCTCGCAGACCAGCCTGAAGCTCTTCTTGGTCGTCGAAAGCGCGATGTGGTCAGAGACTGCCTTCGATGCCCGAAGTCCCTGCAGCACTTCCTCAACCACCACCTTGACGGTGGCAGGCAGGTCGAGCGCCGGCACTTTGGGGTCCGGCATTCCTGCCGTATCAAGTAATGGCATCGCGCGCGTAAGGTTGCCAATGGTAACCACCAGCCGGTTTAGCTCGCTGTCCTGCTCCAGGTCAACCATGTCGCCCGCCCTGGCGATGGCGAGCACTGCGCCGAACTTGTCGATATCGAGCCCCAACTCTGCTTCACCAGCCTCGTAGGAGTCGAAGGCGGCCTTGCCGAGCTTCGCTTCCACCATCGCCACGTGCGACGGGTCGACCGCCTTGATGGTCAGCCCGGACTCGTCGATAGAGAGTTTTGCCTCGTCAACCAGCGCACCGATGGTTCCGACGAACTCTTTCAGTTGGTCTGCTGAAATTCTGGCCTTTAGCACTGCCGCACCGCCGGCACAGTGGTGAACCGTATTTAATTCTTCTTCGGAGTTTCTGTCGATAACGGAACTATCAAATACCCCCCTCAGGATGAACGGTTGCTTTTCCCCGGTTTGGGAGTGACTTTGTCCGAAAAAGAACTCAAGAAGGGTACCACCACTGTAGGGCTGGTGTGCCAGGATGGCGTGGTCTTGGCGACCGAGATGCGCGCAACGATGGGCCATCTCATAGCGCACAAGAACACGCAGAAGCTCTTCCGCATCAACGACCACCTCGGCATGACGGTAGCGGGGCTTGTCGGTGATGCACAGATGCTGGCGCGCTGGCTCTCGGCAGAGGTGCAGCTCTTCGAGCTCAAGCGCAAGCGGCCAATGGCCGTACAGGCCGCCTCGACGCTGATGGCCAATATCATGAACGGCCGGCGCTACATGCCGTTCTGGGTCCAGCTGCTTATCGGTGGCGTGGATAATGCGGGCGGCCACGTCTACTCGCTCGATGCGGCCGGCGGCTCGATACCAGACACGTTTACCACCACAGGTTCCGGCTCACCCTTCGTCTATGGAGTCCTCGAGGACCACTTCCATGAGGGGCTCAGTGCCGCTGAAGGGAGAGAACTCGCAATCCGGGCGCTTACCGTGGCGATGAAGCGCGACTCTGCGTCCGGCGACGGCATCTCGCTCTGCACTATCGATTCGAGCGGCTACACCGTGATGGACGCAGCAGCCGTCACAGAAATTCAGGCTAAGCTGGCTGCTTGAGGCAGCCTTCACACACGCTGAGAGGAAGGTCAACATGGCCGTAGAAGACGTCATCAAGGAAGTTCGCGAAGCCGCGCAGAGTGTCATACCTGACACCGTCGAATTCACCGACGTGCGCGTAGAAGCGTCCAATGTAGTCCTCTACACCAAAAACGTAGACGTGTTTGCCGAGAACAGTGAGGTGGTGCGCAAGCTGGCGCAGAAGGTGCGCAAGCGCATCATTATCCGCGCTGACCCGTCGGTACGGCTGCCGACCAAGGAGGCGGAGGAGAAGCTGCGCGAAGTAATTCCCACCGAGGCCGAAGTAAGCAGTGTGCGTTTCGACGAAATTAATGGCGACGTCTACATAGAAGCAGTGAACCCCGGCCGCGCCATCGGCAAGTTTGGTGCTGTGCTTAACGAGGTACGCCGTGCAGTCGGCTGGAACCCGATTGTCATCCGTGACGCTCCGATGGAGTCGAAAACGCTGCGCGAAATCCGCAACTTTGTACTTGAGCCAAAGGTGGCCAAGAAGCGGAGGGCCTTCATGACCCGCGTCGGCCGCAAGGTGTTCCGCGACACCATAGAGGGCGAACAGTATGTGCGTATCACTGCGCTGGGCGGTTACCGCGAGGTGGGCCGCTCCTGTCACCTGCTGATGACCAAGGACAGCAAGGTGCTGATTGACTGCGGCTTCAACCCCGGTAACGACAAGGATCCCAGCCCGTTCCTGAACGCACCAGAGGTGACGCCGCTCGAGGGCCTTGACGCAGTGGTGCTGACGCACGCGCACCTGGACCACTCAGCGCTACTGCCGATGCTGTTCCTCTACGGCTACGACGGGCCGGTCTACTGCACCCCGCCCACGCGCGACCTGGCGGCGCTACTGCAGACGGACTACCTCAAGATCCAGAACGCTGAGGCCAAAAAAGTTCCATATTCCAGCAAGCACATCAGGCAGCAGGTGCAGAACTGCATTCCGCTCAACTTCGGCGACACGACCGACATCGCGCCCGACCTGAAGCTCACCCTCTACAACTCCGGCCACATCCTCGGCTCGGCGAGTGCCCACTTCCATGTCGGTGAGGGGCAGCACAACCTGGTCTTCTCGGGCGATATCAAGTTCGAGAACACCTGGCTCTTCGACCGCGCCGTCAACCGCTTTCCGCGCATGGAGACGCTCATTATGGAAGCGACCTATGGTGGCTTCAAGGACTTCCAGCCGTCGCGCGAGGAGGGGATGCGCAAGCTGACTGAAATCATCAACCGTACCGTTGAGAAACGGGGCAAGATTCTAATCCCGGTCTTCGCCGTAGGGCGGTCGCAGGAGGTGATGCTGGTACTTGAGAAGGCGCATCGCGAGGGCAAGCTGGGTGACATGGACGTATTCCTGGACGGGATGATCTGGGAAGCGACCGCGCTCCATGCCGCTTACCCTGAATACCTGAACAACAACCTGCGTAACAAGATTTACCAGAATCGCGGCAACCCGTTCCGCGACGACATGTTCCGCAAGGTGGATTCGGTCAAGATGCGGGAGGAAATCTGCTCACGCGAGGAGCCCACCATCGTGCTCGCTACCTCTGGTATGGTCAATGGCGGGCCGGTAATGGAGTATCTGCGCCACTGGGCGCCTGACCAGAACAACACCATGGTTTTCGTTGGCTACCAGGCGTCCGGCACGCTTGGGCAGCGGCTGCAGCAGGGGACGCATGAAATTCACCTGCACGACCGCGATAACGGCGGAATGGTGCCGGTGCAAGTGAAGATGAACATGGAGACCTGTGAGGGCTTTTCGGGGCATAGCGACAAGCGGCAACTGATGCGCTACGTGCGCACTATTCGTCCACGGCCCAAGCTGGTGCTCCTGAACCACGGTGACCCGCAGAAGTGCATGCAGCTCGCCAGCGACATCCGGCGCAAGGCGCGCATAGAGGTGCGTGTTCCGCACAACCTGGAGACCATTCGGTTCGCCTGAGATGGAGGAAGCCCGAATCCTGCAGGCAGTTGCTGAGCTGGAGAAGTGGGAGTCACGCCGCGAGCGCGTCCGCCAGAGGATAGAGAAGGGTGAGGGTGACGCATCGGAACTGGAGCGTATCGAGGAGCAGGTCGCCCACTACGAGGGGCTGCTGGCGGACATGAAGCGCGAGAGCCTGGGCGGCAGTGACGTCTCACGCACCATCGCCCGAACCGGCAATCCTTAAACACGCCGGCAAGTAGCGCGACTGTGGTGAGGTGGCAGAGAGGCTATGCGTACGCCTGCAGAGCGTATCTACGTCGGTTCGATTCCGGCCCTCACCACCACCTTCTACCCTGAAGGTTTCAAGTCTTCCAGCACCAGCTGCAGCTTTTCGCGTCCCTTGTAGCGATTGCGTTCGAGCCGGAACGCGACGTCGACCCTGTCGCCCGGCATGAGCGTCTCGGCGCGCTCCCCCATCCCCCAGCCAATGGCGTCGGGGCAGTGCGCCAGCGAGAGCCGCAGGTGGCCGCTGTCGCGCCCCATTGTGCGCACCGACTGCACTTCCTGCTTCAGCAGCGCGAAGGTCGGTGCCAGGTTTCCCTGCCCGAAAGGTGCCAGCCGCTCGAGTTGCGTCATGAACTGCAGGTCGAGCCGTCCCGCCTCGAGCGGGGCGGCAATCTCGAGCAGCGGCTGCCGCATCTCGTCGGTGAGCCGCTCATTTGCGTCGGCCACCAGCGCTGCGCGCAACGGTTCGAGATTGGCGGCCGGCAGGTGGCAGCCGGCCGCCATGGCGTGGCCGCCGCCGCCATCGAGCAGCTCCCTATGGCGGTCAAACGCGG
>JAKURS010000068.1 GCA_022449705.1 Candidatus Poseidoniia archaeon
GGCGCGGATGCTCTGGTGGAACTCGCTCTTCGGCCGCGGCCGCAACGTCCACCCGGCGCTGCTGATCCTGGTCATCATTACCGCTCCATTGGCGGCGTTCCTGCTGCAGGCGGCCGTCTCGCGGCAGCGCGAGTTCAAGGCGGATGCGACCGCCGCCGCGCTGACCGGAAAGCCATGGGCACTGGTCAACGCCCTGCGCAAGCTGGAGCACGGCAACGCCCGCCGGCCGATGGAGGTCGGCTCGCCGACCCACGCAGCGCTCTGTATCGCCAACCCGCTGCGCGGCGGCAACCTGCTCTCGAGCATGTTCTCGACGCACCCCCCGATGGAAGCGCGTATCGCCGCGCTCGAGGCGCTGTAGGCGCACGGTTCATGCGCTGCACGGTCATCGGCGCCGGCGTCTGCGGCCTCTCCTGCGCGGTTCGGCTGCTGGAGGCAGGCTGGGCGGTGGAGATAGTCGCCGAAAAGTTCTCGCCCGAGACGACTTCAGACCGCGCCGCTGCCGTATGGTATCCATTCCTGGTCGCACCGGCCGACCGGGCCAAGGTGTGGGCGATGGCTTCTTACAGCGTCTTCTCGGAGCTTTCCGCCAGCGAGCCGGAGGCAGGCGTCATCATGCGCACCGGCCGGGAGTACCTGCGCGAGAATATGGAATCACCAGACTGGCACACCGCCATCACACGCTTCCGGCTGCTGGGGCCTGGCGAGCTGCCTGACGAATACGTGCATGGCTGGGAATTCGAGGTGCCGGTGGTCGAGATGCCGCGCTACATGGCGTGGCTGCGAGCGCGCTGCGAATCGCTTGGCGGTACGCTCACACAGCGCCGGCTCGAGTCATTCGATGATGTAGAGGGCGACGCCCTGGTCAACTGCAGCGGCCTCGGCGCACGTGAACTGGCGGGCGACGATGATCTGCACCCAATGCGGGGGCAAGTGCTCTACCTCGACCAGACACCGGCGGTAGGCCACTTTGACCAGCAGCCGGAGACGCTGGCCTACGTCATCCCGCGCAGTGACTGTACCGTGCTGGGCGGCACCGCACAGATAAACGACTGGAACGAGTCACCCAGCGAAGATGACAGCGAGCTGATTCTGGCAAAGTGCACGGCGATGTGGCCCGGGCTTGACACCAGTCGCATTACCGGTGTGGCAGTCGGCCTGCGCCCGGCACGCAGCGCGGTACGGCTTGAGCTGGAATCTGGCGAACGGCCGCTAATCCACAACTACGGCCATGGCGGTGGCGGCGTCACGCTCTCTTGGGGCTGTGCTGACGAGGTCGTGGCGCTGCTCAGTGCCGCCACATAGGCAGCACCGCGTCGTAGCCCGCGAGCGGGACGCCCGTCAGCGCAGCCGCCTCCTGGTCGAGCGCGCGCAGTTGCTCCGGCCCCAGCTCGCTGGCGCTGCCGGCACCGAGCGCGCCCATCGCGTGCGCGAGCTGGTCACCCAGCTTGCCAAGCTGATCAAGAGTGACCTTGCCGGTCAGCATGACTCCGGCACCGCCGAGCGCCAGCAGCTTGAGCACGTCGCTCGCCGATGCCCGGGGCATCTCGGCCAGAACCAGCAGCCCGCTGTCGCGTGCCGCGGAGAGCGCCGCCTCCATCGGTACGCCGCCCGGCGCAAGGATAACTCCGTCTGGCGCCGTCCCGCTCAGTACACCCATGTCGCCGCTCAGGTCACCTGCCGGCAGACGCACCAGCACCGGCACTCGGTTGCGTGTATCCTGGCGTACCAGCTCGACCACATTCACCAGGTCGTCCGATCGCTCCATGTCGAGCCGCCGCGGTAGCCTCCCGGCCGAAAGGTCGATAATTGCCAGGTTGCACTTGCCGAAATCCGGCGGCCTGCCACCGACCTCCCATGTAGCCATCTGCGGTGCGTGCTCGCCCTGCCACAGCAGCGGAATCGTCAGGTTCAGCGGCTCCCCAGTATCGGGGCCGAGCGTCAACCCGGGATTGACAGGGTCGAGTCCGGGGCGACGTGGGCGTCGCTTCAGCACCGCCTCGACCAGCCGCAGCCGTGACAGCAGCTCAGGCAGTTCCTCCCGCTCCAGTTCCGGTAGCCGTGCCACCGCGGTCCCGCTGACGCGCTGGAACTCCAGGCCGTGCGGGTCGATGCCGTGCTCCTGCAGCAGCTTCTGCACAATCTTACGCTCCGATGGCGCGGCTGGCTTGGCGCCCGCCTCGGGCAGCGTGAAATTGCCGGCGATGAACAGCTTGCCGCCAGCCATGTAGCGCGCCACGTCACCGCTGACGTCGCCCGCCACCGCCACGGTGCCGCCCTGCATCCCGGTGCCGAGCGACCCATCAACGTCGCCCGCGATAAGCAGCTCGCCGTCGAGCATCCCCGCCGCCGCGCTGCCGCGCACCGAGCCCTGCACCACTAGAGTCCCGCCCGCCAGCCCGTGGCCGGCGCCGCTGCCGGCTGAGCCGTTGACGATAATCTCCCCCGCCAGCATCGAGTTGCCAGCGAAGCGCCCTGCGCCGCCGTTGAGAATTAGCTGCGCGCCGCGGTTCAGCCCGCCAAAATTGTCGCCGCCAGTACCATCGAACGTCGCCGTTTTTCCTTTGGGGAAGCCGACCGCGATGCAAGCCATTGGCTCGAGCCGCTTGGCTGCTACTGTATCGCTGTCCGCGAGCCGCTCCAGCAGCCGCGAATTGATGTCGCCCGGCGTCGGGTCCCGGACCTCCTCCTCGTCCGCCATTAATGCGCCAAATGCAGTGCTATTTAGGCGGTTATCCCAAGTATATTCAGGATCCGCTGAAAAGTTCTCCCGATTTCATCATTCCAAAAAACAAAGCACCACCAGTTAGTATCTCAAGTATATTTATGCTAAGGTGCGCGGTGCCACAAGCATAATACACATATGAGCCATGAAGAATCAGCGCCAATCCCAGCAATATACTAGTTTTCCGAATATTCGGGTCCATGCTCAATGCCCTCGCGTCACCATATATCCGAGCAGCGCCTCGAACAGCTGCCGCGGCTCTCCTTGCGGGTACTTTGCGAGCGTGTCGCGGACGCCCTGCAGGTAGCCGTTCGCCTGTTCGTGGCACGCCGCCAGCGCGCCGCTACGCTCCATGATGGCTACGGCTTCGGCCACGTCCTCGTCGCTGCTGTCGCCGTCGAGGATGGCTGTGAGCCGTTTCTGGTCCTCCGATGTGGCGCGGTCCAAGGCCTCAATCACCAGCAGCGTGCGCTTGCCCTGCCGGATGTCGGATCCGGACGGCTTGCCCAGCAGCTCCTCGGTGGCGGTCGCGTCGAGGTAATCATCCCATATCTGGAAGCCGAGGCCGACGTCTATCGCCATCTGCTGCAATTCGTGTGCCTGTTCCTCGCTGGCACCGCCGATGCGTGCACCCCCGTAGGCAGCCGAACCGAAGAGAATCGACGTTTTCAGCCGTACCATCTCGAGGTATTCGGCCGGTGTGACCTTCTCCCGCTCTTCAAAATCAAGGTCCATCTGCTGTCCCTCGGCAATCTCGCGTACGGTGGACGCGACGTGGCGCACCAGTTCGACACGCATTTCCTGGCTGCAGTCGCTGTCGGTTACCATCTCGAACGCATACGCAAACAGCGCGTCGCCAGCGTTGATGGCGGTCGCGACACCAAACTCGGCGTGTGCTGACGTGACGCCATGCCTCAGATTGTCGTCATCCATCACGTCGTCGTGGACAAGAGTGAAATTGTGGATGGTTTCCAGGGCGGCGGCATATGGCACCGCCTTGGCGGAATCGCCGCCGACCATCTCGCACACCAGCAGCGCCATCACGGGCCGCAGCCGCTTGCCGCCGGCCAGAGGGATGTGCGCCATGGCACGGTAGAGCTGTTCCGGCTCTCGCACTTTCAGGTATTCACGCAGAGCCGCCTCGACCGGCGCAGCCTTCGCGGCCAGCGCCGCCTTCAGCTCCATGCCACCTCACCCATGTCGTGGATTTCGCTGTCGGCCATCCCTGCCAGGCCATCCAGGTTCTCCCACCAGGCTGGCAGGAGATTATCGGCAATCAGCCGGAACCAGGGACCAATCAGCTCGCTGTCGAGCAGCTCGCGCAACTCGGTTGGTGTAACCCAGCGCGTCTCCGCAATCTCGTTCGGATTCGGAGCCGGCTTCACATTGGCCCGTAGGCAGATGATGTGGTCCAGTTCGTGCTCGACCCACTCCGCGCTGGCGCGCGCCCGATAGAGCATGCGGGTCATGAAAACCATGTCCTCCAGCGGTGCGTCCGTCGCCGGAATCCCCAGCTCCTGCCCCAGCTTGCGCTGTGCAGCGCGCTTGACTCCCAATGCGTCCTGCATTTCGAGCTCCGGCTCGCAGTGCAGCGGGTGGCTGCAGCAGGTGTTCGCCCATACTCCCGGAAACGTAATTTTCTCGGGCGAACGCTGCTGGAGCAGCAGCCTGCCCTCGGAGTCAAAGACAAGTATGCTGAAGGCACGGTGCAGCACCCCCTCGCCGTGGTGACAGGCTACCTTGCTGGCTGAGCCGGTAACGGTGTCGCTCTCATTGACCAGGATACACTCCTCGGCCATGAATGCGACCTGTTCCGTATCATGCTTGTCGAGCGGCTCAGCCTCCATGCTGGCCGGCAGGTGATGTCAATTTAAAGGTAGTCGGCGGCCCAACCGCTTTATTGCTCCTGCAATTGCCGTCGTGCATGGGCAAGCTAGACTTCCTCGCTGAACTTGGTATCGAGGCGGAGAACGCCGGTGGATACGCCAAGGAATGGTGCGGTTCGGGCTCGCTGCTCGAGTCATTTGCCCCGGCCGATGAGTCGGTAATTGCCTCCGTGCGGCAGTGCGACGCGGGCGACTACGAGAACATAATGGCGAACGCAGCGAAGGCATTCGCCTGCTGGCGTCTCGAGCCAGCTCCAGCACGGGGCGAGGTGGTGCGACAGCTTGGCAATGAGCTGCGTAAGCACAAGGTGGTGCTCGGCAAGCTGATTGCGTGGGAAATGGGCAAGATTCAGGGCGAGGGCGAGGGCGAGGTGCAGGAGATGATAGATATCGCCGACTTCGCGGTCGGATTGAGCCGGCAGCTCTACGGCAAGACCATGCACTCCGAGCGGCCGGGCCACCGCATGTACGAGCAGTGGCACCCGCTGGGAACGGTCGGCGTCATCACCGCCTTCAACTTCCCCGGCGCGGTCTGGGCCTGGAACGCGATGATTGCCGCCGTCTGCGGGGACGTGATGGTCTGGAAGCCGTCGTCGAAGACTCCACTCACCGCCGTGGCCATCCAGAAAATCGTCAATGACGTCCTGGAGCCACTGGAGTGGAACGGGGTCATGTCGCTGCTGGTCGGCTCCAGCCGCGACGTCGGCGAATTGCTGATTCATGACCGGCGCGTGCCGCTCGTTTCGGCGACCGGCTCCTGCAACATGGGTCGCAAGGTGGGCGAAGCCGTGGCGAAGCGCCTCGGCCGCTCGCTGCTCGAGCTGGGAGGCAACAACGGCATAATCGCCATGGACGACGCCGACCCGGAGCTGTTGCTGCGCGGCGTCCTGTTCGGCGCGGTCGGCACCGCTGGCCAGCGCTGCACCAGCACGCG
>JAKURS010000069.1 GCA_022449705.1 Candidatus Poseidoniia archaeon
GACCACGAACGAGAGCACGCTCGCCTT
The DNA here is from genome assembly GCA_022449705.1 of Candidatus Poseidoniia archaeon. GTDB lineage: Archaea > Thermoplasmatota > Poseidoniia > MGIII > CG-Epi1 > UBA8886. The sequence goes on from JAKURS010000069.1 coordinate 28, forward strand.
CTTCGCGGCGGTGCCGATGAGCCGCACGCCATTGATGGCCGCGACCGCGTCAGTCGCGGCCGCCAGCAGCTCCCGCTCGTGCGCGGCAATTGCCTTGAGCCCGATCTCCGTCAGGTATTCGACCGCTGCGCCCAGCCCGATGGCGCCGGCAATGTGCGGTGTCCCTGCCTCGAACCGCAGTGGTGGCGGCGCGAACTCGGTCTTCTCGAACGTAACGGAGCGAATCATGTCGCCACCCCCCTGCCACGGGGGCATCGCCTCCAGGTGCTCCGCGCGAGCCCAGAGCACGCCGATTCCCGTGGGTCCGTAGAGTTTGTGGCCCGAGAGTGCGTAGAAGTCGACGCCCAGCTTACGCACGTTGACCGGCAGGTGCTGGACCGCCTGCGCGCCGTCGACCAGCACTGGAACTCCGTGCGCATGCGCCATCTCGGCGATTTGCGTGACCGGGTTGACGGTGCCCAAGGCATTTGAGACGTGCGTCAGCGCCAGCAGTTTTGTCCGCGGTGTCATCAGCGCCTCGAGCCCATCGAGCAACAGCTCACCCGCCTGTGACATCGGCGCGACGCGTAGCTTTGCGCCGGTGGCTTCGCACGCCAGCTGCCACGGTACGATGTTGGCGTGGTGCTCCATCGCTGTAATCAGCACTTCGTCACCCTCGCGCAGCCGCGGCCGCAGGAAGGCGTTCGCGATGAGATTGATGCCCTCGGTCGCGCCGCGCACGAAGACTATTTCGTCCGTTTCGGAGCCCAGAAATTGTGCAATTTTGGCGCGCGCGCCCTCGTAGGAATCGGTCGCGCGCTGGCTCAGGGTGTGAACGCCGCGGTGGACGTTGGAATTATCCACGCGGTGGAACCTGTCGAGCGCGTCCAGCACCGCCTTGGGCTTGTGCGTCGTCGCGGCATTGTCAAGATAGACGAGTGGCCGACCGTGTACTTCCTGCTGCAGTGCCGGGAAATCGGCGCGCAGTTCCGCGACGTTCATGCCGCCTCCGCCAGCATCCCCGGCAGCCGCGCAACGACTGCCTCCGTCAGCTCGTTGCGTAGCGGCTCGTCGCCGATACGGCGCACGATTTCGGCGGCGAACGAGTCGACCAGCATCCGCCGCGCCTCATCGTGGGCGAGTCCGCGCGATTGCAGGTAGAACAGCGCCTCGCGGTCGAGCTGGCCGATGGTTGCGCCGTGGGTGCACTTTACGTCATCGGCGTAGATTTCCAGCTCCGGTTTGGTGTGGATAATCGCGTCATCGGTCAGCAGCAGGTTCTGGTTCGACTGCTGCGCGTCGGTGCGCTGCGCGTCAGGATGCACATGCACACGGCCGTTGAACACCGCACTCGCTTTGCCACCCAGGATGCCGCGGTAAGTCTCGCGGCTGTCGCAGTGCGGAACCGCGTGCTCCACCGTGGTGTGATTATCGACATGCTGCTTGCCGTCGGCCAGGTAGAGTCCGTTCAGCTGCACCTCCGCACCACTGCCGAGCAGGTGGAACGACAGGTCGTTGCGCACCAGCCGCCCTCCGAAGGTCAGCAGGTGGCTCGCTACGAACGAGTCGCGCTGCTGCTGCACTTCGACGCAGCCGATGTGGACGTCACTGGAACCGTAGTGGATGCGCAGGTGTTCTACGCGGCTGCCGCGCCCGACCGAAAGCTGCGTCACCGGCAGGCAGACGCCGCTGCCGGCGCGGTAGCGCTCAACCAGCGTCAGCCGCGCGTTTTCGCCGACCGCGACCAGCAGCCGCGGCACCGCCAGGCCATGGGTGGTTGTAATTGTCAGCTGTAATGCCTTTTCGGGCGTTGTGCCGTCCTCGACCTCGACCAGCAGCCCGTCGCGCAGCAGCGCCGTGTTGAGCAGCCGGAATGGCAGCTCCCGCTCCGCCTCGGCAGCGAGAAATGGCTCTGCAGCGTCGAGCGCCTCTTCCAGCGGCCGCACGTGCACGCCGTCCGGTGCGTCAATCTCGATTACCGGTCGCACCAGTTGCAGCTCTTGCTGCGCCAGGAAGCGCGTGTCAGTGTAGCGCCATGCCTCGTCGCGTGGTGACGGCAACCCCCGCTCCAGGAAACGCGCGCCGGCAGCCCTGCGCAGCGTGGCCAGCCCTGGCGGGCCTTCGGCAGATGCGAGCAGAGCTTCCCAGTCCATCTACGCCGCCCGTGCGGCTATGCGGTCGTAGCCCTGCTCTTCCAGGTCGAGCGCCAGCTGTCGGTCGCCCGAGCGCACGATGCGGCCGTCAACCAATATGTGCACGAAGTCGGGTACGACGTAGTTGAGCAGCCGTTGATAATGCGTCACCACAATCGTGGCATTGTCGTCGCGCCGCAGTGAGTTTATGCCGCTGGCGACGACGCGCAGCGCGTCGATATCTAGACCGGAATCGGTCTCGTCCAGCACGGCGAGTCGCGGCTCCAGTACTGCCATCTGGAAGATTTCGTTGCGTTTCTTCTCGCCGCCCGAGAAGCCGTCGTTGACCGGCCGGTTCAACAGCTCATCCTGCAGGTTGAGCAGTGCCATACGGTCCTGGATGAAGGCCAGGAACTCGAAGGCGTCCAGCTCCTGCTCTCCGCGCGCGCGACGTTGCGCATTAAGGGCAGAGCGCAGGAAGTAGCTGTTACTGACACCGGGGATTTCGACAGGATACTGGAAAGCCATGAAGATACCGGCGCAGGCACGTTCATCCGGGGCGAGCTCGAGCAGGTCTCTCCCGTCATACTTGACCGACCCGGCGCTAACTACGAACTGCTCGCGTCCCGCAATAACCTGCGCCAGCGTGCTCTTGCCGGAGCCGTTGGGACCCATAATGGCGTGCACCTCGCCCGCGTTGACGACCAGGTCAATCCCCTTCAGGATGGTTTTGCCCTTGACGCCAGCTTCCAGGCCCCGGATTTCGAGCATCAGCCAACACTACCCTCGAGCGAGACTTCGAGCAGCTTCTGCGCCTCGACCGCGAACTCCATCGGCAGCTCGCGGAAGACCTCTTTGCAGAAGCCGTTGACAATCAGGTTGATGCTGTCCTCCAGCGAGAGCCCGCGCTGCTGGCAGTAGAAAAGCTGGTCCTCGCCAATCCGGGATGTTGAGGCTTCGTGCTCGACATGCGCCGAGCTGTTCTGTATGTCCAGGTTCGGGAAGGTGTGCGCGCCGCACTGGTCGCCGATGAGCAGCGAGTCGCACTGCGAGTAGTTTCGCGCGCCATCGGCCTTCTTGAGAATTTTTACCTGCCCCCGGTAGGAGTTCTGCCCCCGCTGCGCCGAGATGCCCTTGCTGATAATGGTCGAGCGAGTGTTGCGGCCGATGTGGATCATCTTGGTCCCGGTGTCGGCCTGCTGTCGCTTAGCTGAGAGCGCAATCGAATAGAATTCGCCGACGGAGTTATCGCCTTGCAGGATGCACGACGGATACTTCCAGGTAATCGCCGAGCCGGTTTCGACCTGTGTCCACGAAATTCTGGAGTTGGTGCCGCGGCAGGCGCCGCGCTTGGTAACGAAATTGAAGATGCCTCCGACGCCCTCATCATTGCCGGGATACCAGTTCTGCACCGTTGAATATTTTATATTAGCGTCGTCGAGCGCGATTAGTTCCACGACGGCGGCGTGCAGCTGGTTCTCGTCGCGCATCGGTGCGGTGCACCCCTCCAGGTAGCTAACGCAGCTGCCTTCGTCGGCGATGATGAGCGTGCGCTCGAACTGTCCGGAGTCGGCCTCGTTGATCCGGAAGTATGTCATTAGCTCGATGGGACACCGCACGCCCGGTGGCACGTAGCAGAACGAGCCGTCGGTGAAAACCGCACTGTTTAGGGCTGCAAAGAAGTTGTCGGAGCGCGGCACGACCGAACCGAGATACTTGCGCACCAGCTCGGGATGCTCCTGCACCGCCTCGCTGAACGAGCAGAAGATGATCCCCTGCGCCGCAAGCTGGTCCTTGAAGGTAGTCGCGACGCTCACAGAGTCGAACACCACGTCCACTGCGACGCCGGCCAGCTTCTCGCGTTCGTTGAGCGGGATGCCCAGCTTTTCGTAGGTCGCGAGCAACTCCGGGTCTACCTCGTCCAGTGACTTTGGGCCATCGGCGCTCGATTTCGGGGCGGAGTAATAGACGATGTCCTGGTAGTCGATGGGGTCGTATTCGATATTGGCCCAGTGCGGCTCCTCCATCGTGAGCCAGTGGCGGTACGCCTCCAGCCGCCATGTAGTCAACCACTCCGGCTCGTGCTTGCGCGCAGAGATGAAGCGGATGACCTCCTCGCTCAGGCCGGGCGGAAGCGAGTCCGTCTCGATGTCGGTGACGAAGCCGAACTGGTAGTCGCGCTCTGTGTATTCGCGCAGCATTTCGGTCTCGGAGTTCATGCCCGGATACCTCCCAGCGGCACCAGCGGCGGCGTGAGCGACGGCCGCACCATGTCGGCCAGCGTGACCGTGTCGAGCGCCTCCCGTACGGCGAGCGAGATGGTCTGCCACGGCACCTCGGTAGCGCAGTCCCCCTCCAAAGCGCAGTCACAGACGGTCCCGGAGCACTCGGTCAGCGCAATCGGCCCTTCGAGCGTCTCCACCAGCCGCGCTACCGAAATCGCCTCGGGTGGCTGTGCCAGGCTGTAGCCGCCGCTGGCGCCGCGTGTTGAAGTCAGGATGCTGCTGCGCGCCAGCTGCTTCAACAGCCGCGTCACCGTTGGTTGCGGGATGCGTGTTCCCGCGGCGATTTCGCGCGCGGTGTGGAGCCGCTCCGGTCCATCGCTGGCGATGTGCACGGCGATGACGATACCGTAGTCTGTCAGCTTGTTGATTCGCATCACGTTTTGACCTCCCGCAGGGGGTAATTTGCACTAAATCAGTCCTATATAAAATCTGCGCTCGTGATGGTTGGGGCAGCACCCTTATATCCAACCGTTCTGGAGCGGGAATAATGATTACGGTTACCGAGCAGGCGGCCGCGCACATCCAGCGGCTCGCCGCCGGCGCTGCCCCACGGCTGCGCGTCCGCGTTATTGGCGGCGGCTGCTCCGGGATGCAGTATGACCTGCAACTAGCCCCGAAGCCTGTGGAGGGCGACGCCGAGGTAAAGGCGTACGGCGTGACGGTAAGCATTGACCCCCGCTCGGTGCCGCTGCTCGAGGACGTGACGCTCGACTATATAGATCCGCTCACGGGCGGGCTGACCCGCTCGGGGCTGGTGCTGCACAACCCCAAGGCGGAAGCAACTTGCGGCTGCGGCGAATCGTTCGCTATCTGAATCCATGACACTGACACTCAACGAGGTGAAGGCCGCGATTGTGGCGCGCGAGAACCCGACGCTCACCCCGGCAGAGGTGGAGCTGCACGCGGGGACGGTGCACCGCATCCTGGAGCTGAAACAGCAGCATGGCGTGGTGATCCTGGGTCACAACTACATGGAGCCG
>JAKURS010000007.1 GCA_022449705.1 Candidatus Poseidoniia archaeon
TCACCTACTACTACGACATCAACGGTAATGGCACCATCGAGGAAGACGAGCAGGCGTTGCAGAAGGCGATGGAGGGGGTGCCGATTACCTTCAACGCCAACCTGACGCAGGACAACTATGACTCACACGAAGAGCTTACGTTCCTCTGGGAATTTGGCGACGGTAGCAACGGCAACGGCATGCAAGTCGACCATGTCTACGAGAACGCATCCGTTGAGGGCTACAGCGTGCTGCTGACGGTCACCGACCGCGCTGGCAACTCGGATGCGGTGCCGCGCATCGTGCCGGTAGGCAAGCACGAGCGCCCCGATCTGTCCATCGCCCGCATCAACTTCTCGAACAACGCACCGACCGAGGGCGAGAGTATAGTCATCAGCGGCGACCTCAAACTACTCAACGAGAACATCACCCAGAACTTCAGTGTCGCCTTCTACTACGACCTGATTGATGCGGAGCACTTGATTGCCAACGTCACCGTTGACGGCTCTACGCTGGTGGCCGGCATCGAGAACACACATATAGTCGAGGCGACCTGGAGCAACCTCCCGTCGGGACAGCACACCGTCTTTGTGGTCGCTGACTCCGGCAACGTGGTTGAGGAGCAGAAGGAAGACAACCAGGCTTTCCAGCCGCTGACCGTCACCGTGAGTGACGAGGGGCGCGACTGGCCATCCATCGCGCTCATCGTGGCAGTGGTGGCGGCGACCTTCGGGGTGCTGGGCTACATCTACCGCGACCGCATCTTCGGCAGCTGACCCAAGACCGCAATAATTTCCTAACGCCGCCGCTAGTGGCCGCGCGCTGCCATGCGGGTTTCCAGCACTGACTCCTCGAGGCCGTCCATCGCGCTGCCGAGGTCGCCAGAGACCTTTGCCACGACATTTGGGTCGTCGAAGTGCGCGGTCGCCTCGACGATGGCGCGCGCGCGCTCGGCCGGGTTGTCGGATTTGAAGATGCCCGAACCGACGAAGAGCCCGTCCATCCCGAACTGCATCATCAGTGCCGCGTCGGCTGGCGTCGCGATGCCGCCCGCGGTGAAGGTGACGACCGGCAGCCGCCCCAGTCTGGCAACATCATCCATGAGTTCCGTGATTTCCGCCTCGATTTCGCTGCGCGGCATGTCGAACGGGTTAGCGCCGGCGGATGACCCGAGGTTGGCCGCGACCTCACGGTCGAGCACGAAATATTTTTCGACCACACGGGTTGCCATCGCGGCGCGGTCGTCTGACTGCTGCACCGCCGCGATTTCAGCGTCCAGCAGCCGCGCGTGGCGCATGGCTGCAACGATGTTGCCGGTTCCCGCTTCGCCCTTGGTACGAATCATCGCCGAGCCTTCCCAGACCCGCCGCAGCCCTTCGCCGAGCGAGGTGGCGCCGCAGACAAACGGCACGGTGAAGTTGCGCTTGACAACGTGGTAGTAGGGGTCAGCTGGCGTCAGCACTTCCGACTCGTCAATCATGTCGACGCCGAGGGCTTCGAGCACTCGTGCCTCGGCGGTGTGGCCGATGCGGCACTTCGCCATCACTGGGATGGAGGTGCAGTCGATAATCTCGCGAATCTTCTGCGGCTCCGACATGCGCGCGACGCCGCCCTCGGCACGGATGTCGGCCGGCACGCGCTCGAGCGCCATGACGGCAACGGCGCCGGCGTCCTCAGCGATGGCCGCCTGCGCAGCGTCTGTAACGTCCATGATGACGCCGCCTTTCTGCATGCGGGCGAAGCCGCGCTTCACCAGTTCCTGGCCATGTCGCAGCGAATGCAGGTCGAGTTCGAGTGGCATGTTATGCTCCTGGTGGACCGGGCGGGATTTGAACCCGCGGCCTCCGCCTTGCGAAGGCGGCGATCTTCCGGGCTGATCTACCGGCCCACTCCCGCGCCGGCAGTTCCCGCCGGCAATAAGGTTTCACTCGCAGCTACGCTGCGAGGTGTTCCTGCGCCGCCTCGGCGAGCGCGCTGAACAGCTCTTCGTCTTCGACCGCTTCGTAGCCGCCGTCCGGTACGACATGCAGGATATCTACCTCCAGGACGTCATCGTCGCCATCGACGGGCGACATCACCGCATATTCCTCGCCCTCCAGCTCGAGCGTGCCGTAGTGCCGGAAGCGGTGCTCCTGCCCTTCGGAGTCGGTCAGCACCTCGATGTCGCCCGTGTCCGGTTCCGGTGGTGGGGCCGCCTCGGTTTTCGCGCCGCCCAGGAACGGCAGGCTCCAGCCACTCGCTGTATCATCAATGCTGATTTCGCGGTCCATCGCCTGCGACCAGGCATCAATAACCGCCTCGCGGTCGTAGCCGCAACCTGCTTCCAGCTTGTTCCAGTTGTTGAAGACCCAGGGCGGCTTCTTGAATTTGTCAGCCAGCAGCCGCAGGAACATGCGCAGGTCGTTAGGATTCGCGGAGGCGAGCTTCAGCTCCAGGTAGCAGTTGCGCGGTACGCCGTAGAACCCCTTGTACTTGCGTGCGGTCAGCCGCGCCTTGAAGCCGGCGAAGCGGAACGCGACTGCCCAGTTCATCTCATCGAAGCCGCTTTCGCGCAACCGCAGTTTCGCGTCCGCGTCGATATCCTGCACGCAACCCCAGAAGGCAGCGAAGAAGTCGGTCAGCCAGACCAGTCCGAAGGTCCCCCTGCCAATTGTCTCCAGCTGCCCCTTCCGGAGCGGTCTGGCCTTTACCAGTGGGTGTTTGTCGCGTGGCTGTGCCAGCAGGGTCACGACGTGCATCGCGCCGGCAGCGTGGGGCTGGATAAAATGCCTCCGCCAGACGACCGGCAGCCTTAATTAACCCACAGCGGCGGGCAGGTCGGCCCGAGGGCCATTACGGTAATTCATTTCACCGATTGCACTCAACGGATTCAGCGCAGCTGCATCCGCCGGGGGAGGCCCGGGCCGCACACGCAAGAGGAAACAATGAGCAAAGATCCCAACAGTAACAAGTACATGATTAGTGCCAGTATCACCGCCAATGGGGTGGTGGACCGGTCCGACGTCGTCGGCGCCATCTTCGGGCAGACCGAAGGGCTGCTCGGCGACAATTTGGACCTGCGCGACCTGCAGAAGTCGGGTCGCATGGGCCGCATCGAAGTTGACATCAAGAGCAGCAAGGGCAAGTCGCAGGGTGTGATAACAATCGCCTCGAGCATGGACCAGGTGGAAACATCGGTTTTCGCCGCTGCGCTCGAGACAGTCGAGCGTGTCGGCCCCTGCAAGGCAACCCTCAAGGTGACCGCCCTCGAGGACACCCGCGCCGGCAAACATGACCAGATTATCGAGCGCGCCCGCGAGCTGCTGCTCAACATCGTGTCCGAGTCCCGCAGCACCGGAGGCGACATCACCGACTCTGTCCGGGAGCTGGTCCAGACCGAGGAAATCATACTGTTCGCCGGCAAGCTCCCCGCGGGGCCGAACGTCGAGCAGAGCGACGCCATCATCTTGGTCGAGGGCCGCGCTGACGTCCTGACCATGCTGCGGCACGGTATCAAGAACTGCATCTCGGTCGAGGGGACCGATATCCCCGCCGAGATTTCCGAGCTGAGCAAGGCGCGCACCGTCACCGCTTTCGTCGATGGTGACCGTGGCGGTGAGATGATTCTGCGCGAGCTGTTTCAAGTCGCCGAGATTGATTTCGTCGCGCGCGCACCCACCAACACCGAGGTAGAGCAACTGACGCACAAGCAGGTGATGAAGTGCCTGCGCGACAAATCGACTACCGGGGTGTTCCAGGACAAGCACAGGTGGGCGCGCGCCGACGGCAAGAAGAAGCGCTCACGCCGCGGTGGACGCAAGTCGAAGGCCAAGCAGGTCGATGTGGTTGCCGAGGCACCCGAAGAGGCGCCAGCCAGCGAGCCCGCTGACGTGCCCGAACCGCCCGCGGAGGAGGCTGTTCAGCCCGAAGTGATGGAAGCTGCGCCGGCAGCGGCCAGTTCCCGGCCCGCGGCAGCCGAAGCGCTGCTCGAGCACCTTGACGCGCTCAAGGGGAGCAAGAACGCGCGGCTGCTCGCCGACAACAAGGTGAGCGTCGAGCTGCCGATAACCAAGTTGCAGGAGCAGCTGCAGAAGAAGGGCAACAACGGCGTTAACGCGCTGGTGATGGACGGCATCATCACCCAGCGGCTGGTCGACCTCGTCCCCGAAGCGGGCATCTCAACTATCGTGGCGGAGAAGAAGGGACCGCTCCCGCGCAAGCCCGCTACCGTCAAGCTCTACACCCGCAAGGACCTGGGCTGAGGCGGCTCGCGGCCGCCTTGGCAAATGGTTAAATCCGGCAGTAGCCGTCGCCAGTCGGCGAGTAGCATGGCGGATGACATCACCATAGACGAAGAGGGCCTGCGACGTGCTGCGCGTAGTCAGATAATCGTGGACACTATCGAGCGTAGCCTCGAGAAGATGATGTTTGTCGAATCGAACATGGGCGTCGGCATGGATTCCAAGGACCTAGTCGGGGTCAAACGCGAAGCGATTGCAGCGGTGGCTGAACTCAGGTATGCGCTCTCAATCCTGACAGGCAAGCTGGAAATCTGATGGCGTCCCGGCTGCTGCTGGCGCTGGATGAGACAGACCCGCAGCGTGTTTTTTCTGTGGCCGAGGCGGCAGCACCGCATCTGGCCGGAATCAAGGTCAACTGGCCGCTACTGATGCACGGCGGCCTTGGGATGGTCGGGCGGCTGGCAGAACTGGCGCCGGTCATCTGCGACCTGAAGGTAGCTGACATCCCCAACACGGCGCGACTCATTGCCGAGGCCGCCTACGGCGCTGGCGCGGCCGGTGTCATCGCGCACGCGTTTCCCGGTGCCGGCCCGCTGCGAGCGATTCGCGATGTGGCGCCGGAGCGCGACCTGTATGCTGTCATCACCATGTCACACCCTGGCGGTGGTGATTTTTTCGACATCCCGGCGCTCGCAGCAGTTGCCCAGGAGGGCGGCGCGACCGGTGTGGTTGCGCCCGCGACGCGACCGGAGGACATCGCCGCTGTGCGTGCAGCCGTCGGCGATTTGAAGATTATTTCCCCCGGCGTCGGCGCGCAGGGAGGCGACCCGCGCGCGGCCATCGCGGCGGGCGCCGACATGATCATTGTGGGGCGTGCCATCTACCAAGCAGACGACCCGGGTTCGGCGGCGCGCGATTTCGCTAGAGTCTTGGGCGACTGATGCTCACTGCCAGCGGGATGCAGAAGAGGTTCGGTGCGCGGCGGGTGCTGCGCGGGCTCGACCTCACTGTCGAAGATGGCGAAGTGGTGCTGCTGCAGGGCGAGAACGGTGCCGGCAAGTCCACCCTCCTGCGCATCCTGGCGACATTGGATCGCGCTGACAGCGGGGAAGCGGAGGTGGATGGCTTTCCGCTGGGGGACGGCGTCGAGGTGCGGTCGCGTATCGGCTTCACCGGTCACCGCCCCGGCTTTTACGGAGAGTTGAGCGGCCGCGAAAACCTGGCGCTCTGGGCGCAGCTGCACCAGCTGCCGGAGCATGGAACTAACATTGATGCAATACTGGAGCGCGTTGGCCTGAAGTCATTCTCCAACGACCGCACTGGAATCTACTCGCGCGGAATGCTGCAGCGGCTGGCACTGGCGCGCGCCGCGCTGCACCGGCCGACGACGCTGCTGCTCGACGAGCCGTTCGCTGCTCTCGACGGTGATGGACGCGAGCTGCTACGCACGCTCATCGCAGAGTGGCGCGCCGATAATCGCGCGGTGCTGGTCGTGGCGCACGGCAGCAGGCTGGCGGCGGACCGCACGCTGGTGCTCGCCGACGGGGTGGTGGCGTGAGCCTGCTGGTGGCACTGGTGCGCAAGGAGCTGCGCGTTGAATTGCGGTCGCTGCAGGGCACCGTTGCGGCGGCGATGCTGGTGCTGGCGCTGCTACTGCTGCTGCGGTTCACGCTCACCAACGACGAAATAGCACAAGCGCGACTGGCGCCCGCCATCCTCTGGAGCGTGCTGCTCTTCGCCGGGCTGGGGCTGCTGACACACACGGCTTTGCGCGAGGGTGACCGCGGCACGGGTGAAATGTTGCGGCTGGCGCCGCTCCCGCGTGCAACACTGTTCCTAGGCGCTTGGGCCGGCAACCTGGTACTCCTATCGGGGCTGACGCTGCTTGCGTTCGGATTTTATATACTTCTCTTCGGCAATAGCTTTGGGGCTGACTGGCTGCCCGCGCTGGCTATCCTTCTGCTCTCGGCTGTTGGAGTATCCGCTGCCGGGACGCTGACGACGCAGGCGGCGGCGCCGCTACCCGGCGCGTGGATGCTTGGGACGCTGCTTGCCATTCCGCTGCTGCTCTTCACGGTGGTAGAAGCGTCGCTGCGCGCGCTGCAGGCGCTGCTGCTGGACGACGCAGGCGTCGCAACGGCTGTGGCGCTGCTACTGCTCTACGACCTGGCGTTCCTGGCTGGCGGCGCTTGGCTCAGCGAGCTGGCCGACTAGTGCCTCTCGGCCCTCAGCTCTGCCGAGTTGGCACAATGTTATTCAGAGCATGTCACTCGCGACCATTCCACAGATGGCAAAGCCAAGGATTCCCAGCATCATCGCCTGCTTGAGGAATTTAACCGCCTTTGCATCATCTCCATTGGCAAGCGAGGTCTTGACTGCGAGCAGGCTGAGCAGTGATGGCAGCATGAATACCAGTGTCCACTTCGGGAGCAGTTCGAGGCCAAACGGCAGCAACATCGCCACGATTGAGCCGAGCGTGAGAACCCACGCGTAGCGGCGAGCGGATTGGGCACCCACGGTCATTGGCAGCGTCACCCTGTCATAGTCTCCCGCTTGATCACTGATATCCATGGCAATCTCCCTCGCAGTGACCAACATCATGACACAGACTGCGACTAACCAGGGCAGGGGTTCGGTCCCATGGCCGACAGAAGCCGCACCAAACACGATCACGATGGCGATCAATCCAGCAATCGCGAGATTTCCCCAGATCCCCCTTCGCTTCAGGCTGGGCGTGAAGGGCATCCCGTCGAATTCGTATGAGACCATCAGAACCAGAGAGCCCATCCAGATGACTGCTGAGTCGAGCCACGTTCGGTCCTCGAGATTTCGCTCAGCGTGCAGGACTATTCCCACGAGGGCCAAGGCTGACAGGATCATCATCATGATCCCAAAGTTCCTGGCGGCAGTTTCACTGATGTCCCCGGATGGCAGAGGCCTCTCCGGATGGTTGACCCTGTCCGCATCAATGTCGATGAGGTCGTTCAGCGCGAACCAGCCAGCCACGAATGCGGCTATGCACAATGCGTGCAGCGCCAGTGGCATAGCGCTGCCAGGGTCACCGGCGGCACCAAGGATGAGTGCGCCGACCGGAATGGTCGCGACACCCATGATGACGTTGACACCACGAGATAAATTCCACCAGTCCATGGCAGACATTTGACTGGCCGCTTAGCGCCTCTCGAGGCGGAGCGCCGCAGAGTTGATGCAATACCTTAATCCCGTAGGCTCCGGCCCATCGGGGAAGACGTGGCCCAGGTGCGATTCGCAGGTAGCGCAGGCGACCTCGGTGCGCCGCGTCCCGAGCGAGTCGTCCTCCTGCTCGGCAGCCACAGCGGCTGCGACTGGCGCGCTGAAGCTGGGCCAGCCGGTACCGGAATCGAATTTCGCATCCGAGTCGAACAGCTCTGCGCCGCACGCCGCGCAGTTGTAGCCCCCGGCGTCGTGGCAGTCCCAGTATTCGTTGACGAAGGGTGGTTCGGTCGCGCTGCAGCGGCAGACCTCATACTGCTCAGGCGTTAGCCGCTCCTGCCATTCCGCGTCGGAGAGCTTCATCGGTGTATCACCGAGCGTGGTCGCCTCACAGTACTCCCGCCGTCTTGCCGCCTGCCTCGAACGCCGCCAGCGCCTCGTCCAGGTCGTTCCGTTCAAGCCCGGCGTTCATGATGACGCGAATGCGTGCCCTGTCACGCGCGACCATCGGGAAGACGATGGGGAATGCGAAGACGTCTTGCTTCAGTAGCTCGGCACTCAGCGCCTGCGCCTGCTCGGCGGAACCGCACATGGCGGGAATGATTGGAGTGGTGGAGTTGCCGGTGTCAAAGCCGAGCTGTTGTAGCTCGTTGCGGAAGTAGTCCGTATTCTTCCAGAGGTTCTCGACATGTTGTGGTTCATCGTCCAGCACATCCAGCGCAGCGATGCAGGCGGCCACCGTTGCGGGCGGGGCAGAGCCCGATAGCAGGAAGGTGCGGGACTTGTTGAAGGCGTATTTCGCAAGGTGCTCGCTGCCGGCGGCAAGTCCGCCGACGACGCCGAACGCCTTGGAGAAGGTCCCCATCTCGATGTCCACGCTATTCTCCACCTTGTAGTGGACCCCGATGCCGCGACCTCCGCCCAGTACCCCTTCGCCGTGGGCGTCGTCCACGTAAGTCATCGCGCCATACTCCCCGGCGAGCGCGCAGATTTCGTCGAGCGGCGCGGTGTCGCCGTCCATCGAGAATACCCCGTCGGTGATAATGAGCCGTCTCCCATTATCGGGAGCCTTGCGCAGCAGGTCTTCCAGCCCTCCCATGTCGTTGTGGGGGTAGATGTTGCGTTCTGCCTTCGTCAACCGCACGCCATCAATGATGGAACCGTGGTTCAGTTCATCCGTGAAGAGGTGGTCCCCCTTGCCCGCCAGCTGCGGGATGAGCCCGGCGTTGGCGGCAAAGCCGGTCTGGTAGTAGATGGCGGCGTCACGGCGCTTGAACTCGGCGATACGCTGCTCAAGCCTGACATGCAGGTCCATGTTGCCGGCGATGGGCCGTACCGAACCTGAACCGGCGCCATGGCTGTGCACGGCAGCGATGGCGGCCTCCTTTAGCCGGGGGTGATTACTCAGGTTGAGGTAGTTGTTTGAACAGAGCATCAGCATCTCGCGGCCATCGACTTGGCAGCGGGGCGTCGATGGTCCCTCCAGGATTGGAGGCCGCCAGTCCAGGCTCGCCGCCACGAGCGCCTCGTACTCGTCGCGCATCCAGGCGGTGGGGTCGCTCATTCCGTCCCCAGCCCGTGACGCAGGTTTTCAAGCATGTCGTCGACCATCTCTTCCAGCCCGAAGCGGGGTGACCAGCCCCACTCATCACGCGCCGCGGAGTCGTCGACTGCGTCGGGCCACGAGTTGGCAATCGCTTGCCGTGCGTCGGGAGCGTAGCTGCACGTGAAACCCGGGACGCGCTGCGCGATGGCGTCCGCCAGATCGCTGGCCTTGAAGGACATTGCGCCGAGGTTGAAGTCGGCGTGGTGATTCAGTGCCTTGAACGGTGCGTTCATCAGCCCCAGCGTCCCGCGAATGGCATCATCCATGTACATCATCGGCAGCCGCGTCGCCGGCGAGACGAAGCATTCGTAGCTGCCGTCCCGTAGCGCAGCGTGAAAAATGGCGATGGCGTAGTCGGTAGTTCCGCCGCCCGGAGGCGCCTTCCATGAAATCAGGCCGGGGTAGCGCACCCCACGCACATCTACGCCATAGCGCTGGAACCAGTAGTCGCACAGGATTTCGCCGGCTACCTTGGTGACGCCGTACATCGTCGTTGGGTGCAGGGGCGTTTCCTGCGGCGCTACTGCTGGCGTATTGGGACCGAAGACTGCGATTGAGCTCGGACAGAACAGCCGCTGCTGCCGTTCGTGCGCCACCTCGAGTACTGTCAGCAATCCGCCCACATTCACCTCCCAGCATTTTTTCGGGTCCTGCTCGCCGCCGACGGACAGGATTGCGGCAAGGTGGTAGACTGTGTCGATGTCGTGCTCGGCGACGACTTGTGCGTAGCCCTTGGCATCAGTAACGTCACTCACCGCTGACGGTCCGCCGGCCGCGACTTCGGGCGCCAGCGGCGTCGAGCGATACATCGCGACCACGTTACCGGCGGGGAAGCGCTCCCGCAAGGCGAGCACCAGTTCGGTCCCGATTTGGCCCGCGGCGCCAGTCACCAGTATCCTGTCCTGTTCCCGGGTGGGCATGCCGCCGCCAATATGACGCACTATTTTAGGCTGGACGGCGCACAATTCCCTTTTAGCGACCGGGCCTCGCCCCGCATGGCGCTGCGCACGCCGCTGATTATCGTCAACCTGAAGACCTACCCTCAGGGCTTTGGAGATGCCGGCCTCGGGCTCTGCCGAGATATGGCCGCTGTCGCTGACGCTTCGGGTGCCTGCCTGGCGGCTGCCACAAGCGCGCTGGACCTGCGGCGTTACGCAATCGAAGCGGGGCTGCCGGTACTGGCACAGCACGTCGACACCGCCCCCGCCGGCGCGCATACTGGAACGGTGCTGCCGGAAGCGGCTGCCGCTGCGGGCGCGGTCGGCACACTGGTCAACCACGCCGAGCGGCAGCTCGATTGGTCCACCATTGAGGCGACCTTGGCGCGGGCGCGTGTGGCAGGGCTGGCGACCGTACTCTGCACCGCCGATGTTGAGGCGACCGCGCTCGGCGCCGCCCTGCGGCCGGATTACATCGCGGTCGAGCCTCCCGAACTCATCGGCGGCGACATCTCGGTCTCGACCGCTCGCCCCGAGGTCATCAGCGACTCGGTCGCGGCGGTTGCCGGCAGCGGCGTGCCGCTGCTTTGCGGCGCCGGCGTCAAGACGCAGGCGGATGTAGCGAAGGCGATGGAGCTGGGCGCGGCGGGCATCCTGCTGGCATCGGGCGTCGTGAAGGCCCCGGAGCCCCGGGCAGTCCTGGATGAGCTGGTCCAGGGGCTGTGAATAACTATTAATATAGGGCTGGTTGACAACCGCTAGTTGCCTACCGGAAGCGCATTGTTTTTCTGGAGGCGGACCAACACAAATGGTGAAAAAAATGTCAGTCGGAATTGAGCCCCTGGGCGAGATGGTCCTGCTCGAGCTGGAGGAAGCCGCGGAGAAGACAGATAGCGGTTTCCTGCTGCCCGAAGCGGCCCGCGAGAAGATGAACGTCGGCCTCGTGGCAGGCGTCGGCCCTGACGCTGAACACGTCAAGGCGGGCGACCGTGTGGTCTACAAGAAATATGCCGGGACCGAGCTTTCCTGGCAGGAGAAAGAATACCTGCTCCTCAAGTCGGAAGACCTGCAGGCGAAGGTGCTATAGGAGAAAACAATGGCTAAACAGATGCTGTATGGAGAGGATGCGCGGCGCAAGCTGCTGGCTGGAATCAACGCGTCTACCGACGCAATCAAGGTCACGCTAGGACCGAAGGCACGCACCGTTATCTTGGATAAGTCGTTCGGCAGCCCGATAATTATCAACGATGGGGTGACGATTGCCAAGGATATTGAGCTGCCAGATCCCTACGAGAACATGGGCGCGCAGCTGGTTAAGGAGGTCGCGAGCAAGACGCAGGACACTGCCGGCGACGGCACCTGCACTGCGGCAGTATTGACGCAGGCGCTCTGCAGCTACGGGCTGCGCAACGTCTCGGCCGGCATGTCCCCAGTGAACCTGAAGTCGGGCTTCGACCAGGCCATTACCACGGTCGTCGAGCAGCTCAAGTCGGTGGCCAAGCCGGTCGAATCGGATGAGATTATCGAGCAGGTTGCGGCTATTTCGGCCAACAACGACCGGGAAATCGGCAAGCTAATTGCCGATGCGGTCGGCAAGGTGGGACAGGAGGGTATAATCACCGTCGAGGAAGCCAAAGGCATGGAGACCACGCTCAAGCTGGTCGAGGGAATGGAGTTCGACAAGGGCTACGTTTCCCCGTACTTCGTCACCGACCGCGAGAAGCGCGAAGCGGTGGTCGAGAACCCGCTGATACTGATGACCGACCACACCATCTCGTCGGCGCAGGACCTGCTGCCGGCACTCGAGCTGGGGGTCAAGCAGCTGAAGGCACCCATCCTGCTCATCAGCAAGGACCTGGAGGGTGAGGCACTGGCGACGCTGGTGCTCAACGTCGCTTCCCGGGTGCTCAAGGCGTGCGCCGTCAAGGCGCCGGGCTTTGGCGACGACCAGAAGGAGCAGCTGGAAGACCTGGCCATACTGACCGGAGGCCGCGTGATTGGCAAGGACCAGGGCATGGAGCTCAAGGAAATCACCCAGGAGATGTTCGGCAAGGCGGACAAGGTAATCATCGGCAAGAACAAGACCACGGTCATCGGCGGCGGCGGCGACAAGGCAGCGGTCAAGGAACGCGCGCGCATCCTGCGCTCGCAGGCCAAGCTCGCCAAGTCCAAGTGGGACCGCGAAAAGCTAGAGAAGCGCGTCGGTCGCCTGCTGGGCGGCGTCGCTGTGCTCGAGATTGGCGCAGCTACCGAGACCGAGATGAAGGAGAAGAAATCCCGTGTCGACGACGCGCTCAACGCTACCCGCGCCGCGATGGCCGAAGGCGTCGTGGCGGGCGGCGGCGTGGCACTGCTGCGCACCCGCAAGGCGCTTGACAAGCTCGCCAGCAAGCTGGACGCCGAAGAGGCAGTCGGCGTACGCATCGTGCGCGATGCGCTCGCCATCCCGGCCCGCCAGATAGCGGAGAACGCCGGTGAGGATGGCTCGGTGGTGGTCTCGAAAATCAGTGACAAGAAGGGCAACTTCGGCTTTAATGCCCGCACCAACACCTACGAGGACATGTTCAAGGCGGGCATCATCGACCCGGTCAAGGTAGTGCGCAACGCGCTGCAGGCAGCCGGCTCGATTGCCGGGCTGGTGCTGACCGCCGAGACGCTCATCTCTGACATCCCCGAGAAGGAGCCCGCGATGCCGGACATGGGCGGCATGGGCGACATGGGCGGTATGGGTGGCATGGGCGGGATGATGTAGTCCCGTTTACCGCCAAACACCTAACCAGAAAGTTCGCGCAGCGCTTCCAGCACCTTTGCCGCGTGCCCCTTCGCGCGTACGTTGGGCCACGCCCTCACGACAGAACCATTGGGCGCAATAAGGAAGGTCGAGCGCGCGACGCCCATGTACTCGCGGCCGTAGTTTTTCTTCAGCCGCCAGGCGCCGTAAGGTGCCAGCACCGCGTGCTCCGGGTCAGCGAGCAGTCGCACGTCCAAACCGTATTTCACGATGAAGTTGCAGTGTTTTTGCGGAGAATCGGGCGAGACGCCGACAATATCGCACTCCCACGCCGCAAATTCGGTGGCGAGTGCCGTGAATTCCTGCGCCTCGACCGTGCAGCCGGGGGTGTCGTCGCGCGGATAGAAGTAGAGCACCAGCCAGCGGTCTGCGAAGTCAGCCAGCGCGACGGTTTTTCCGTCCTGATCCGGCACTGAAAAGCCGGGCGCGCGGTCGCCTGCCTGCGGGATTTCAGTCATCTTTTTTTTTATATTGACAAGTATTAAAGTGGAATGTTACCGTGCTTGCGCTTCGGCCGCGGCTCGCGCTTGCTGCTAAAGCGCTCGAGCCCGCGTAGCAGTTCAGCGCGTGTATCGTGCGGGAAAATGACGCGGTCGATGTAGCCCATTTCGGCCGCAATCCAGGGCGACGCGAATTTTTGGCGATACTCCTTGGTCAGCTCGCGCCGCTTTTTCTCAGGGTCGGAAGCGGCCGCCAGTTCCTTGCGGAAGATGATGTTCACCGCCCCCTCCGAGCCCATGACCGCGATTTCGGCGGTCGGCCACGCCAGGTTCAGGTCGGCGCGGATGTGTTTGGACGCCATCACGTCATACGCGCCACCGTACGCCTTGCGCGTTATCACCGTCAGCTTCGGGACGGTCGCCTCGGCGAAGGCGTAGAGTAGTTTGGCGCCATGGCGGATGATGCCGCCATGCTCCTGCTCACGCCCCGGCAGGAAGCCGGGAACGTCCACGAAAGTAACCAGTGGCAGGTTGAATGCGTCGCAGAAGCGGACGAAGCGCGCCCCTTTGGTCGATGCGTCAATGTCAAGGCAGCCCGCTAGGTGCTGCGGCTGGTTCGCCACCACACCGACGGGAAAACCGCCCAGCCGCGCGAAGCCGATGACCAGGTTCT
Source organism: Candidatus Poseidoniia archaeon (assembly GCA_022449705.1). Lineage (GTDB taxonomy): Archaea > Thermoplasmatota > Poseidoniia > MGIII > CG-Epi1 > UBA8886. The sequence continues at coordinate 13,840 of JAKURS010000007.1, forward strand.
GCGCCCAGTCCGGCTGCAGCTCGAGGAAATCTTCCTCGTCCGCCACGGCGGTGATGACGTTGCGGATGTCGTATGGGGTATTGGGATTGTCGGGCATCAGGCTGTCGAGCTGCGGCAGTTGCTCGTCGCTTGATGGGGGCACGAGTCGCGGCGGCTGCTCCAAGTTGTTCTGCGGCAGGAACGCGAGCAGCCGTCGCAGCTCCGCGAACGCCGCCTGCTCGTTGGCTGCCGTCAGGTGCGCCACGCCGGAGAGCGAGCTGTGAGTCTGCGCGCCGCCCAGCTCCTCAAAGCCGATTTCCTCGTGCGTTACCGTTTTGATAACGTCGGGGCCGGTGATGAACATGTACGATGTCCCTTCGGTCATGATGATGAAGTCGGTCATCGCCGGCGAATAGACGGCGCCGCCGGCGCACGGTCCCAGGATGAGCGAGATCTGCGGGATAACTCCCGACGACTGGACGTTGCGCCAGAAAATCTCGGCGTAGCCGCCCAGCGAGACGACTCCCTCCTGGATGCGTGCGCCGCCCGAGTCGTTGAGTCCAATGACCGGCGCCCCCATCCGCGTAGCTAGGTCCATCACCTTGCATATCTTTTCAGCGTGCACCTCGCCCAGCGCGCCGCCGAACACCGTAAAATCCTGCGCGAAGAGATAGACCGGCCGGCTGTCGATTGTGCCGTGGCCGGTCACTACCCCGTCGCCCGGCGGCCGCCGCTTCTCCATACCGAAGCTGCTTGCACGGTGTTTTGCCAGCGCGTCCAACTCGACGAATGAGTCGTCGTCGAGCAGCGCTTCCATCCGCTCGCGCGCGGTCAGTTTGCCGGTCGCGTGCTGCTTCTCGACCCGCGCCGCGTCGGAGCGCTGTGCCTCGGCCAGTCGCTGTTCCAGCTCCTCGATGCGCTCCCGGGTCGTCATTGGCGGGGCAGCGGCTGGCGGCTATAATGCTGGCTGCCCCCGCTAACGCTAAACCCCCGCCCTCGCTCACGCTATCGTGAGCGACCTGCAGGGCGTGCGCGGGACCCGCGACTTCTATCCCGACGAGATGCGGCTGCGCAACTGGCTCTTCTCGCACTTCTGCGCCGCCGCGCAGCTGCATGGCTTCGAGGAGTATGACGCACCGGTGCTCGAGTACGAGGCGCTCTATACCCGCAAGGCGGGCGAGGAAATTGTCGAGCAGCTCTACGGCTTCGAGGACAAGGGCGGCCGCCGCATCGCGCTACGCCCCGAGATGACGCCGTCGCTGGCACGCATGGTGCTGGCGCGCGCCGGGGCGCTGCCACTGCCCATCAAGTGGTTCTCGATTCCGCAGTGCTGGCGTTACGAGCGAATGCAGCGCGGGCGCGGCCGCGAGCACTACCAGTGGAACGTCGATGTCTGGGGCTGTGAAGGTGTCGAGGCCGACGTCGAGCTGCTGGCGGTGCTCTGCACATTCTTTGGTCGTGTGGGTCTCACGCCCGGCGAAGTGGGCATCCGCGTCAGCAGCCGCAAGGTGCTGCAGGAAGTGCTTGACTCGGTCGGCGTCGCCGGAGAGCAGTTCGCCGCGGTCTGCATCGTTATCGACAAGCTCGGTAAACTGCCACCCGAAGAGGCAACAGCACAGCTCGCCGCGCACGGACTGGACGAGGCGGCGGTTGCCACCATCCAGCGTGTGCTCGGCCTGCACGACCTGGACGCGCTCGCGGATGCCCTGAGTGACGGCAGCGTCGCCGTCGCGGAGCTGCGTGCGCTCTGGGCGCTGGCCGGGGGATACGGCATTGCCGACTGGCTGGAGTTCGATGCATCCATCGTGCGTGGGCTTGCCTACTACACCGGCCCGGTCTTCGAAGCGCATGACCGTTCCGGCACGTTGCGAGCCATCTGCGGCGGCGGCCGCTACGACCGGCTGCTCTCCTCCTTCGGCGGGAAGGACCTGCCGGCAACTGGTTTCGGTTTCGGCGACATGGTTATCCTGGAGCTGCTCAAGGATCGTGACCTGCTCCCAGTGCTGGCCGGCAGCGTGCAGGACGTGGTCTTCGCGCTGAAGCTGGAGCTACGGCCGGCGGCGATGGAGGTCGCCAGCCGCCTGCGCGCACAGGGGCGCAGCGTCGATCTGGTGCTCGAGGAGAGACGGCTCAAGTGGGTGCTGAAGCACGCCGACCGCGCTGGTGCGGAACGGCTGCTGCTGCTCGCGCCCGAGGAGTGGAAGCGGGGGTTCGTGAAGGTGCGTGACCTAGCGACCGGTGCGGAGAGCGAAGTCGCGCCGGACGCGCTCTGAAATCCCGACTTGTCTCCCGGCAGGCCAGATGTAGCAAGACAACTTCTATTGACGATTATTATTTAAGTAAACTCCCATCTGGCAGCAGCATATTCTTAATACCCTCGGGCGCTCCCCCGGCGTGGACTACGGACGGCTGACCGAAGCATACGCTGCGATGGAGCAGACGCGCAGCCGGCTCGAGATTGCGACATTACTGGCGGAGCTATTCCGTGCCACCCCACCGGAAGAGCTGGCAGCAGTAGCGCACCTCTGTTTGGGCAAACTCGGCCCTGCCTACGACTCGCGCGAGGTCGGCCTCTCCGATAAGAGTTTGCTGCGCACGCTGGCGCTTGCCAGTGGCGCTCCGCTCGAAGAGTTGCAGGCAGCCTACGCTGGGGCGGGTGATATCGGCCTGGTGGCGGAGCAGGCGCTGGCGGTCAAGGCGCAGCAGCCGCTCTTTGGCGCGCCGCTGACCGTGGGTCGCGTGTGGGAACGGCTACACGCCCTCTCCCTCGAAACCGGCACTGGCTCGCAGGAGCGCAAATTCCGCGCGCTGGCGGAGCTGCTGCACGACGGCACCCCGCAGGACGCGCGCTACATTTGCCGCACCGCGGTCGGCAAGCTGCGGCTAGGTTTCAGCCAGATGCTGCTGGTCGACGGGCTCGCAGAGGCGTTCGGCAGCCGCGAGGAGCGGGGGATGGTCGAGGCGGCCTACAACCGCCACCCTGACATCGGCTGGTTGGCGCAGCGTACCGCCACCGATTTCAGCTCGCTGGCTGACGTGCGGGCCACGCCGGGAATCCCGCTACGGCCGATGCTGGGCGAGCGGCTCTCGTCGGCCGAGGCCGTTCTAGAAAAGCACGAGGGCGAGTCCTGTTTCGAGTGGAAATACGACGGCCTGCGCGTGCAGGCGCACTTGCTCCCCGGCGGCACGCGGCTTTTCTCGCGCAGCTTGGAAGATTTGACGCCGCAATTCCCCGATGTGGTGGAGGCGCTGGAACAAGTGCTGCCGTCCGGCGTGATTGTCGAGGGCGAGGCACTTGCGATTGACAAAGCAGGCAATTTGCTGCCGTTTCAGGTAATTGCAAAACGACGCGGGCGCAAGCATGGCCTGGCGGAGAAACTGGAGGAAATCCCGGTCGGAGTGCGGTTGTTTGACCTGCTTTACGCCGACAAACAGGAAACACTCGACATCCCTTTTGCCGAGCGGCGTGAGCGGCTCGAAGTGCTGTTCACGCCGTCCGACCGCGTCGCCTGTACAACATTGCTGCGCACCGCCAATGCAGTGGAGGCGGAGCAGTTCCTGCTGGATGCACTGGAAGGTGGCTGTGAGGGGCTGATGTCCAAGGCACTCGACGGCGGCTACCGCGCCGGTGCGCGCGGCTGGCAGTGGATAAAGTACAAGCCGGATTACCGCAGCGACCTGGTCGACACGATCGATGCGGTTGTTGTTGGTGGATTCCACGGTCGCGGCCGGCGCGGTGGCTTTTGGGGTGCGCTGCTGATGGCGACACGCACGCCTACTGGCTTCGAAACCGTCTGCAAGCTCGGATCTGGGTTCAGCGACGAGGACCTGGCTGCGCTGAAGCAGCGTCTGGACACCATACAGTGCACTGAGCCGCCTGCCGGGCTGGAGTGGAAGCTCGAGCCTGACGCATGGTTCGAGCCTGAACTGGTTCTCGAACTGCTCGGCGCCGAGATTTCACAGTCACCCATCCATACCTGTGGTGGCGGATACGCCGTGCGCTTCCCCCGCTACAAGCGCCAGCGCGACGACAAGACACCAGAAACCGCGACCAGCAGCGATGAGGTCGTCGAGATGTTCAAGCAGTAATGGGGCGGGGCCCGGGAGTTGAACCCGGGACGAGGGATCCACAGTCCCCCAGTTTTACCACAACTAGCCTAACCCCGCCACGCTCGCGGCGGACGGCAGGGGGCAGATAAAGCTGGCGACTACGTTGTAGGCCGGTACTCGCCCCACGCAGCGCGGAGCCTGTCGCAAATCTCTCCCAGAGTAGCCTCCGCCTCGACGCATGCCAGGATGTGGGGCAGCAAGTTATCGTCGCCATCAGCTGCCGTGCCGAGTGCCTCGAGCGGGGCGGTGACGTCGCCGCGGCTGGCGTGCAGCCGCTCTAGGGCTTGCACCTGGACTTCGGCGACCGACGCGTCGATGGCGAGCGGCTCCGCCTCGGGGGCGTCGCCTTCCGTGTGGGCGTTGACACCTACGATGGTGCGCTCGCCGCTCTCGACCTGCTGCTGGTAGGCAAACGCAGCCTCGGCAATCTGTGCCTGCACCCATCCCTGCTCGATGGCGGGCAGCATCCCGCCCATGTCGTCGATGCGTGCGATGAGCGCCTCCGCTTCAGCCGCGAGTTCGTCGGTGCGCGCCTCGATGGTCCACGAGCCGGCGAGCGGGTCGACTAGGTTGGCGACGCCGGTCTCGTGCGCGATAATTTGCTGTGTGCGCAGCGCCAGCTGCGCCGCCTTCTCCGACGGCAAGCCGAGCGCCTCGTCCAGTGCGTTGGTGTGCAGTGACTGCGTTCCCCCGAGAATAGCGGCGAGCGCCTGAATGGCAGTGCGCGTGACGTTGTTCCATGGCTGCTGCGCGCTCAGGCTTGAGCCAGCTGTCTGCGTGTGGAACCGCAGCCGCAGGCTACGCTCATCCCGGGCACCGAAGCGCTCACGCATGATGCGCGCCCACAACCGTCGCGCAGCGCGGAACTTGGCGACCTCGGTGAGTAGGTCGTTGTGGCAGTTGAAGAAGAACGCCAGCCGCGGCGCGAAGTCGTCCACCTCCATCCCGCGCGCCAGCGCCGCCTCGACGTAGGCGATGCCGTCGGCGAGCGTGAACGCCAGCTCCTGCACCGCAGTGCTCCCGGCTTCGCGGATGTGGTAGCCGGAGATGGAAATCGTGTTCCACTGCGGCACTTCGCTGGCGCACCACGCCATCAGGTCGGTCGTCAGCCGCAGCGACTCGCGCGGTGGCCAAATGTAGGTGCCGCGCGCGATGTATTCCTTCAGGATGTCGTTCTGCACCGTCCCCCGCAGCTTCGCCAGCGCGACCCCCTGCTTCCGGGCAACTGCGACGTAGAGCGCCAGCAGCACCGCTGCTGGCGCGTTGATGGTCATGCTGGTGCTGACGCGGTCGAGCGGTACGCCGTCGAACAGCGCCGTCATATCGCGCAGCGAGTCGATGGCGACGCCCACCTTGCCCACCTCGCCCTGCGCCATGGGGTGGTCGCTGTCGTAGCCAATCTGCGTCGGCAGGTCGAATGCGATCGAGAGCCCGCTGGTGCCCTGCTCAAGCAGGTAGCGGTAGCGCGCGTTACTCTCGGTAGCGGTGCCGAAGCCGGCATACTGCCGCATGGTCCAGAGTCGCCCGCGGTATCCGGTTGGGTGTATTCCGCGTGTGTAGGGGAATTCGCCCGGCCACTCCGCTTCGCGTTGTGGCGCGTCCTCCGGCGTCTGCAGTCGCTTGGCATCGTCCAGCCCCACCCCGGTGCGCTCGCCGCCCTTGTCGAGTGCCGGTCGCAGTGTCTCCTCCTCCCAGCGCGCCTTGCGGCTCACAGCCCCTCCCGCTCGAAGCGCTCGATGTAGGCACGCATGGTGCGGTTCAGTTTCTCCGCCGCTACATATGCTTCTCCTGGTGCGACGTGGAACGGCTCCAGCCAGAAACAGCGTACGGAGGTCCTCACCTTCTCAGAGAAAAAATGAATGATGCTGATAAATATTTTCTTGTTGTCCCTTCCCCAGTCAATCATTGGATTGTTGTAGCAGATAACCACAGGCTGAATCGGGTGTCCCGAATGCTCTGCTGCCTTGAAGACCCCCATCTTGAACTCGCCTATTTTGCCGAAGGAGGTAGTGGATCCCTCAGGAAAAATCCATATGGGGTCCCTGACAGGATTCCAGGCGTTCAGCTTCTCCATAGCCTCGACCCTCGAGTCCCTGTCATCTCTCCTGACCCAGAGCGTGCCCACCTTCTCTGCAATTGCCCCTATCAGAAAGTAGTTTTTCACCCCCATTTTAGACACTGCCCCTGCCCCTTTCAGGGCCTCGATAACAACGGCGTCCGCGTAGCTCGTGTGATTGGCAGCTAGGAATCCGGGCCGGGGTTCTCCGTGCACGTAAATTTCCAGCTTGTATCGTCTGGCCAGCCCAACCGCTTCGTTCTGGACTGCTCTGCGGAAATTCTCTTGTGAGAGCCACAGGGCCCTGAAACGTAGCCTGACAAGAACAATCAGGAAATGCAGTGCGTCTAGCTGCCACGGCACGGCGGCGCAATCCTGCCCGCTATAAAATCAGTCGCGCACCTTGAGCGTGCGCGACGCGATGCCGAGCGCCAGCAGTGCGAAGAGCAGGTCGAACACGAACGCCGTCGCCACCTCGGGATGCTCCAGCCCCCAGCCGCGAATCATGATTGAGCGGAACGCCTCGGCGGTCCAGGTCGACGGCAGCGCCCACGATACCGGCTGAATCCAGCCGGGCAGTGCCTGAACCGGCCACAGGATTCCCGAAAGCAGCATCACCGGGAACATGACTGGCATGTTCAGCTGCATCGCCTGGAACTCGCTGCGCGCCTTGGTCGAGACGAACAGCCCGAAGCACATCGCTGCCCACCCCAGAAGCAGCGCCAGCAGGAAAAGCAGCAGCAGCGAGCCGTGAATCGGGATGTCGAAGCCATAAGTGGCAATCAGTATAACGACCGACACCTGCCCGATGAGGATAGTCGAAAACGCCGCCAGGTGGCCGAGCAGTACCTCCGCCGGCGTCGTGCCCGCCGCGAACACACGGTCGAGCGTCCCGTCGTAGCGCTCGCCAACGAACGCCATGGTGGTCAGTATGAGCGAGAACATGAAGCAGACCAGCGTCATGATTCCCGGCGCCAGAAAATCGATGAAGGCGGGGTCGCGCTCGCCGTAGACCGGCTGCGCCACTGCCAGCGGCAGCGCGTCGCCCTGCTCTTCCAGGGTCGCGGTCATGGCGTTGCGCACCTCGATCAGGATGGTATTGGTGACCTGCTGGTTGGAGTTGTCAAGGTGCAGCTCGAGCGCCCCGTTGGGCGTGACATGTAGCGCGCCCCACAATTCTCCAGCCTCGATGGCGTCTCGCGCCGCCTCGATGCTGTCATAGTCGACGTGCAGCACCAGCGATTCAGAGCCAGCCAAGTGGCCCATAATGGAGGCACCCATGCCAGATGGGCCTTCATCCACCAGCGCGAAGTCGAGCCCGGTCGGCGTCTGCCCGATGGCGATGCCCATCAGCACGATCTGGATGGCGGGCATCACGACAATGAAACCGAAGGTACGGTGATCACGCCGCAGGCTAGCGAACTTGCGCGCGGCGATGGCGTGGATACGGGTGAAGTTCACAGCACGTCCCCCGCTTCCGCATCAGGAGTGGCTGCCAGCCCGCTTTCGCCCCCCTCGCGCCGGCAGAGCAGCAGGAAGGTCTGTTCGAGCGATACGTGGCCGTGTGGTTCCATCAGTGCCGCGGGGGGGCCTTCGGCCAGCAGTCGCCCGTTGCGCATCAACCCGACGGAGTCGGCTTGCGCCGCTTCGTCGATGTAGTGGGTCGTGAGAATCACCGCCGTCCCACTGTCGGCAATCGTGCGTAAGTGGTCCCAGATGCGCGCCCGCAGTTCGGGGTCAACACCAACGGTCGGTTCGTCGAGTAGCAATAGCTGCGGCTCGTGCAGCAGCGCCACCGCCAGCGAGACGCGTCGCTTCTGCCCGCCGCTCAACTTGCCGACCACCCGCTCAGTGCTGGGCAGATCGAGGAACTCCAGCAGCCATGCCTGGCGCTGCGCAACCTGCGCGCGGTCCATCAGCTGCAGCTGCCCGTGGAAGCGCAATGTCTCACCGATACTCAAATCTTCATAGAGCGCCAGCTCCTGCGGCGCGTACCCAACGGCCGGACCGGGAACCGGTGCGCCGGGCTCACCCGGTGCGCTCCCCAGCGCCAAGGCACTGCCGCCCCACGGCACCAGCCGCCCCAGCAGTACTTTCAGCAGTGTGGTCTTGCCGCAGCCCGACGGCCCTAGCAGGCCGTAAATCGAGCCCGTAGCCACCTCCATGTTGAGCCCGCGCAGCACCTCCAGTGAACCATAGCCACGGTCCAGCGCGCGGCACTCCACGGCGGTCGTCATCATGCGGCAGGTGTGCGGGGTTAAGTAAGCTGCCCGGCCGTGTCGAAGCCAGCAGGAATCTTCAGACGACCAGTATAAAAATCAGACCAGCGGTGCCTCGAAGTCGTCGACGCTATCTGCGAGGTCATCGTCCATGCCCAGGTCGCCGCACAACCGCAGCATCTCGCGGGCGAGCAGCCAATAGATTAGAGCCAGTGCACGACGCCCCTTGTTGTTGCCCGGGATTACTATGTTAACGCCACTGGTGAGGTTGTTTGCGTCGCACAACGCCACCACAGGAATCGCGATATTCAGTGCCTCACGGAACGGTTGCGCATCAGCGGCAGGGTCGGTAAGCAGGATTGTCCGGGGTTCGATGAAGTTTTTCATCTCCGGGTTGGTCAGCCGTCCCGGCGTGAAGCGGCCCGGGATGCAGGTCACGCCCGTCGCCTCTGCAAAGCGACGCGCCGGCTTCCAGCCATACTGCCGCGCTGAAACTACCAGTATTTCTGCCGGCTCGAAGCTGTTCAGGAACTCCGCGGCGACGCGAATCTGTCGCGAGGTCTGGCTGATGTCCAGGAGTCGCAGCCCATCATCGCGGACGGTCGTGATGTACGGTTGCATGTCCTTGCTCTTCTGCTTGGTGCCGATGTGCACTCCGCAGGTGAGGAAGGTATCCTCGTCGACGAGCAGCGGCTGCGCTTCGGCCTTGCTAGAAGTCATGTGAGCTCCCCGGCGATGCGGACCAGTTCATTAAGTTTTGCAACCCGTTCGCCGCCCACCGTGCCGGTCTTGATGGCATGGCACCCGAAGGCGACCCCGAGGTGCGCGATGGCGGTGTCGGTGGTCTCGCCGCTGCGGTGCGAAATGACGGTTGCCAACCCCGCCTCGCGCGCCAGCGCGACCGCATCGATGGTGTCGGTCAGCGTCCCGACCTGGTTGGGCTTGATGAGTATCGCGTTCGTCGCCTCCAGCTCAATCCCCTGCGCGAGTCGCGCGATGTTGGTAGCATAGAGGTCGTCGCCGATGATCAGTGCGTCGGTGCGCGCCGTCAGCGCCGCCCACGACGTGAAGTCCTCCTGGTCGAGTGGGTCCTCGACCGAGTGGAGGTTGTAATCCTTAATCAGCGAGACGACGAAATCAACCTGCTCGGCCGGAGTCAGACTGCGGTCGCGGTAGCGGTATTTCCCGTCGCGATAGAACTCGCTGGCGGCGAGGTCGAGCCCCGGCCGGATGTCGACGCCGGTTTCGTCGGCGACGCTCTGCGCCGCTTCGACCACAAGCTCGAGCGCCGCGACGTTCTCGAGC
>JAKURS010000070.1 GCA_022449705.1 Candidatus Poseidoniia archaeon
AGGGGTGCTCGAGCCCCGTTGAGGTTCCTGCTTGTCGCGGCCGGGCTGCTGCTGCTGCTCTCCAGCGCGGCTGCCGCCGGGCCGCAGGCGCACATCGACGCGGTCGCGCCCGACCCCGCCTGGGACACGCTGCCGGTTCGGCTCGAAGGCCGGGGTAGTAACGGCCCCATCGTTGCCTGGGAGTGGAAATCTGACCTAGAAGGCTTGCTCGGCAATACCTCGAACGTCACGGCGTGGCTCTCCGCAGGCGAACACAACCTGACGCTGCGCGTGCAGGACCAGAACGGCAACTGGAGCGCGTCAGCGTGGCAGTTGCTCTCCGTACGCCACAACGTCGTGCCGTGGAACATCTCGCTCGCTGCCGCTGGCGTCGAAGTCTACCGCGGCAACAGCCTTGAACTCACCGCTTCCGCCGATGACGACTGGGCGGCCGCGGCCGCGCTGCAGCCCCAGTTTGGCTACCTGCTGCCGCAGGCGCATCTCGAGCGCTGGAGCGCCTCCAGCGGCGGGGCGGTGACCGTGGCCACGCTGGGCGGCGACCATGTTGCCGCTGCCAGCCTCGACGGCAAGGTGCGGCTCTACGACACCGTGCTGCCGGAGCCGCTGTGGGAAGTCAGTTTCGACGGCGGCGTGCGCGCGCTGGCGATGGCGTCCGACGCGACGTGGCTGGTAGCCGGGGGCCACGACCAGCGGGTGACGCTACTCGATGGCGCTGGCGTGGAGGCATGGAGCTGGTCCACCGGCCAGCGGGTCGACGTGGTGGCGATGTCGGCCGACGGCGGCTGGCTCGCGGCGGGCGGGGTCGACTCGCGGGTGCACCTCTTCAACCGCTCCAGCGGCGAGCCGGAGTGGAGCTTCGCGGCGGGTGACTGGGTCCTGTCGCTAGCGATGTCGGCCGACGGCCGCTACCTCGCCGCCGGCAGCGCCGATGGCCGGCTCTATTTCTTCGACCGTGACTCCGCCACGCCACTCTGGCAGGCCGACATCGGGTCGGTGCGTGCGGTCGCCCTCTCCGCCAACGGCAGCTGGCTCGCGGCAGGTGGTGGCAGCAGTGTCCACCTGTTCCAGCACAACTCCTCGACGCCCGCCTGGAGCCACGCCACTGGCGGCTTCGCGGTGCGCGCGGTCGCCCTCTCCGCCGATGGTGGCCGGATCGTAGCGGGGGCGGAGGACGGAGCCATCCGTTTCTTTCACCGCAATTCCAGCGCACCACTCTGGACCGCGACCATCGGCAACGTGGTTCCGGCGCTGGCGCTCTCGTCAGACGGCGGCTGGCTCGCAGCGGGGAGCGATGACGACCATATTCATTTCTTCAGCACCAGCGACGGGCGCGAGGCGTGGTCGCAGCTGGCGGGCGGCGCGCTGCGCAGCGTCGCGATTGCCCCGGACGGGGAATGGGTTACCGGCGGCGGCGACGGCGCGCAGCTGCTGCTGCTGCGGCGGGACGGTGAGGCACCGCTCTGGGAGCGCGCGGCGGGCGACAAGGTGCTGGCTGTCGCGCTGGGAGGTAACACCGTTGCGAGCGGCAGCGCCGACGGCCGCTTGTGGCTGCACGACGCCGACGGCAACCTGCTCTGGAGCCACGACGCCGGCGACTGGGTCGTCGCGGTGGGGGTCTCCGCCGATGGCGGGCAGATTGTCGCCGGGGTCGAGGACGGCCGCGTACTCGGCTTCACCCGCGATTCCGGCACGCCTGCCTGGAGCTACGCTGCCGGCGACCAGCTCATCGCGCTGGCGCTCTCTGCCGACGGCTACCGCACCGCGGTCGGCACCGAGGACGGCAGCGTGCGACTGCTCGAGAACGGCAGCCTGCGCTGGAGCTACAGCGCGGAGGGGGAGATTGCGGCGCTGGCGCTCTCCGCCGACGGCAAGTGGCTGGCGGTGGGGAGCTGGGACGAGTCAGTCTACCTGTTCCGTTCTGATTCGGCAACACCGCTCTGGAGCTTTGCCACCGACGGGGTGGTCACCAGCGTTGCCATTGCCCCGAGTGGCGACTGGGTCGCCAGCGGCGGCCACGGCGGGGTGCTACGGCTGTTCACGCGCAACGCCTCCACACCTGCCTGGAGCTACGATTTCGGAAGCGTCATCCCGGCAGTCGCGCTTTCCGGAACAGAGGTTGCGGCGGGCGACGGGGGCGGGACGGTGCGGCTGTTCACTGTCGACTCGGCAACGCCGCTCTGGAGCTACGCGGCAGGTGACGCCATCCGTGCGCTGGCGCTCGCTGGAGAGGGAGTGGCGATCGCCACCGGGGGCGACGAAGTGCTGCTGCTCTCCAGGAGCGGGGTGGTGTGGCGCCACCTGCTCGATGACCGTATTGAGGCGCTGGCGCTAGCGGGCGACTACGTCGTGGCCGGCACCCGCGGCGACCGCACCTGGTTTCTGCAGGCCCGGCCGGCATCGCTGCTGGGCGAACCGCAATTCAATACCAGCTGGAATGTGACGCTGGCGCCGTCGCTCAGCGCGCAGCCGGGCGATTACCGGCTGCGCGTCCGTTTCGCCGACCCGCACGGCACTCTCTCGGCGTGGTACTACCTGCCGGGGCCAGTTGCCGTGCGGAACAACCCGCCGCAGGCGACCATCGACTCCATCGCACCCAGCCCCGCCGATGAGGGGCTGCCCGTTTTCTTCGGCGGCAGCGGCAGCGACGTCGAAGGCCCCATCACGGTATGGGCGTGGGAATCATCGCTCGACGGCGCTTTCGGTGACGAGGCACAATTCAGCTGGGCCGGGCTCTCGCAGGGACTCCACACCGTCACGCTGCGCGTCAGCGACTCCGACGGCGAGTGGTCGCTGCCGGCGACAGCGCAACTACTGGTGAATCACCGCCCGGTGGCAACCATCCTCGCCCCTCCGGGTGGGGTGGTGCAGCTGGGTGCGGCGGTCGAATTCAGCGGTAGCGGCTGGGACGATGATGGCACCATCGTAGCGTGGGAGTGGGCGTCGTCGCTCGACGGCGTCTTCGGCACCGCCGCGCAGTTCAGCCACGCCGGGCTCGCAGCGGGCGTCCACACCCTCACACTGCGGGTGCAGGACGACTCGGGGGTCTGGTCGCTGCCGGCCAACGTGAGCTTGCGGGTCAACGCGCCGCCACTGGTCGCCATCGCCTACATCCTGCCCGACCCGGCGACCGCCGGCGAGCCGGTGGGGATGGCAGCGATTGGCAGTGACCTGGATGGAGCCATAGCAAGCTACGAGTGGATCTCCGACCGCGACGGTCTGCTCGCGACCGCCGCCAGCTTCTCGACCGTAAACCTGAGCGCCGGCTGGCACGCGCTGACGGTGCGGGCGGTCGATGGAGATGAGGGCTGGTCGGCTCCCGCCAGCGCGACGCTATTCGTCAACCAGCCGCCGCAGGTAATGGTGATGGACCTCACGCCCGTACTGGCCGACGAGGGCGCGGCGGTCAGCTTTGTTGGGCAAGGGAGTGACGGAGATGGCAACGTCACTGGCTACCAGTGGAGGTCCGACCTCGACGGCCTGCTGGGCACCCTGCCACAGTTTGAGGCGACGCGGCTTTCGGTGGGCGTCCACGCCATCAGCCTGCGGGTGCAGGACGACCTGGGGGCATGGTCACCGGCGGCCGAACTGTCGCTGCGCGTCAACGCGCTGCCGGTCGCGACGCTGCCGGGCAACATCCCCGAACTGGTGGGCCACAATGAGACGTTAGTAATCGCCGGTAACGGCAGCGACGCCGATGGGGAGGTGGTGCTCTACGAGTGGGTCTCCTCGCTGGACGGGATCATCTCGCGCAACGCGACGCTGCACGCCAACGAGCTGACGGAGGGGGTGCACACTCTCACGCTGCGCGTGCGCGACGACTCCGGCGGCTGGTCACAGCCGGTCTCGGTGATTGTGAAGGTCATCCCCGCCGCCGCGCCACCGCCGGAGGAAGTGCTGCCGCTCTGGGCGCTGTTGCTGGGGGGGCTGCTGGTGGCGACAACGCTGGCGACTGCCTGGACGCTCTACGCCGGGCAGCGCGAGGAGCAGCCACTCTGCCGGCTTGAGGAGGCACTGCTCATTTACCATGACGGGCGGCTGCTGGCGCACGCCGGCGAGTCGCGCGGCGATCGCGAGCTGGTCGGCAGCCTGCTGACGGCGCTGATGGACTTCGCACGTGACTCGTTCAATGACGCTGGCTACCTGGGTGCAATGGAGTTCGGCGACTCACGGGTGCTCATCGAGAACGGGCGCCACTGCTTCCTCGCGACGCGGGTCTACGGCGAAGCGACGCAGGAGACGCGCAATTCGATTGGTGAGACGCTCGAGGCCGTCGAGGCACGTCTCGCCCCGGTGCTGGCACGCTGGGACGGTGACGCGGAGATGGTCGCGCCGGCGCGGGAGCTGCTGGAACAGCTGCTGGCGCTGACCGCCGCCACCAGCCGTGCCGAGGTCGATTCCCAAGCTCGGCAGCAGCGACTGCGGGTCGTCTCCGACTGGTCAGTGCAGCGGGGACAGCTGCGCTTCCGCGTCCGCGTTGAGAACCACACCTCGGACGCGGCACCGGAACTGGAGCTGCGGCCGACGGTGGGCGCGCTGCTGCGGATGGACCATATAGAGCCAGATTTGCCGCGGCACGACGGGGCACTGGCGCTCGGCACGCTGCAGCCGGGCGAGGTTGCCGACGTGGCGCTGTTCTACGACCCGGCTGGCAATGGTGAGGCGGAGCTGTCGGCGGAGCTGGCGAGCAGCGCGGGCGCTCTGCGCCGGACCCGGCTGCGCACCCGTCGTCACGTCGTCCCGCTGCCGGCTCCTGAGCTGGTCAAGGCGCCCAATCTGCCGGCCGCTGATGGGCAGCAGAAGCTCGGTACGCTGCCGGCGCGGCGCAAGCTGCGGGTTATGCCAGCGGGCGAGGCGGTCGATACGCTGGCCACCACCCGCACCCGGCTCGAACGAAACGAGCTGCAGCTGCTTGATGCTTCGGCGCGAGATGTGCTCTACTACGGCGCGCTGCGCGACGGCGAGGGGGTGCTGCGGCTGCGCGTAAGCGGGCCGCGGCTCGAGATGGAGGTTGCCGCCAGCGACTGGGAAACCTGGCTCGCGCTGGCAGGGCTGGCGATGGGGGCAGTGAAGGGGTAAAAATGGCGCCAGGAGAGGGATTTGAACCCCCGTGGGCCAAGCCCATCGGATT